>NZ_JAKMUV010000004.1:0-174682 GCF_027570165.1 Corynebacterium macclintockiae | reverse complement strand
AGTATTCGGTTCGGTGGTCATAGACAAACTGGAAGCGGATTACCAGCGTGTCTCTTCGGCAAAATATTTCGCGGCCTTGCGCAGGATGTCGCGTTCTTCGCGCAGCTTAGAGACTTCTTTTTCTAGCTGGCGGATCCGTTCAGAATCAGTCGTCGCTTGGGTCTTGTCGCGCATTGTCTTCGTGCGGGCTCGTTTGCCGGTTCCGTACTGCTTAAGCCAGGAATAAAGTGAGGAGCGATTGACTCCAAGCTCTGTTGAAGCCGCGTGGAGTGAGAGGTCCTCATTGTTTTCGTAAAGGGCCACAGCATCACGTTTGAACTGTTCGGAGTACCTAGGCCTGGTGGTAGATTACCTTTCTTCCCAACCCAACCGGGCTGGATATCAGGTGTCTACCTAACAGGGGTCAGGTCAGTGCGTCCGCACACTATCGATTGGAATTACCAGCGGGCGACCCGAGACCGGATCTTCAATAATTCGTGAATTGATACGAAACACATCCTGCAATAAATCTTCAGTCAGCACATCCTGTACCGGCCCATCCCTCACAATCTGTCCACCGTGCATCACGATCAGGTGGTCGGCGAACCGTGCCGCCTGCGTGAGCTCGTGCAACACCAGCACGATCGTGCGGTCCTCCTCGCGGTTGAGTCGGTAGCACAGCTCCAGCACCTCGAGCTGATTCGCGATATCCAAGAATGTCGTTGGTTCATCCAGCAGCATTACCGGTGGATTCTGCGCGAGCAGCAGCGAGATCCACACGCGCTGGCGCTGTCCGCCCGAAAGCTCATCCACTGGCCGATCTACAAGCTCCAGCAGGTCGGTGGCACGCAGCGCCTTCTCTACCGCTGCCTCATCCGCTTCAGTCCACTGCTGTAGCAGGTTCTGGTGCGGGTAGCGGCCACGCGCCGCGAGATCGCCAACAGTAATCCCAGCGGGCGCGATCGATTGCTGCGGCAACAGCCCGAGCTTGCGCGCGAACTCTTTCGCCGGCATCCGCTGCACATCCCGCCCATCAAGTAGCACATGTCCGTGCTTGGGGGTCAGTAGTCGCGACAACGCCCGTAGCAGTGTCGATTTGCCGCAGGCGTTGGGGCCGATGATGACGGTGATCTTGCCCTCGGGAATCTCGACGTTCAGGTGTTCAGAGACCAGCCGCTCTCCATAGTTGAGCGACAGGTCGTGGCCGCGAAGGGCAGACTTTGGGGCGGTCAAAGGGGTCCTCCTGGGGTTTTCGGATGTGTGGTTGGGTGCTAGATCTGCTTCGAGCGAGTCAGCATCCACGCGAGATAGAGGCCACCGATCAGGCCGGTGACCTGGCCAATCGGCAGAGTGAAGGTCACCGGAATCGTGGCCGTGATGATATGCGCGATGATCAGCAGAAAGGCGCCCATTGCCGCCGCGCTGAACACCGAGAGCGTCTTCGATCGGGTGAGCAGGCGTGCCAGCTGCGGTGAGGACAGGGCGATGAAGGCGATGGGGCCGGCTGCGCTGGTGGCAACTGCCGCAAGCACCACGGCAAGCAACATCAGGATGCGGCGAGTCTGTTCGGCACGGATGCCGAGTTGGCTACCAATATCGTCACCCATTTCGAGCAGGGTTGCGCGCATCGCAAGACCGGAAACCAGCGGAATCACCAGCAGCGTTACTATGGCGACCGGCAGCGCCTGCGCCCACTTGATGTCATCCAGCGAACCCGAAATCCACACATTGGCGGTAAAGGCGCTATCGACGTCACCGCGGACAATCATGACCTGATTCAACGACGACATGAGTGCCCCAACACCGATTCCGACGAGCACCAGGCGAAACTCGCCAGTGACCCTCCCTTTGAGCGCGAGCAGGTAGATAGTGAGCGCGGTGCCAAGACCACCGACGAGTGCGCCGATAGTCACCTGCACCGGCCCAGCCTGGAAGAAAACGATCTGGCTGATTGCGCCAGTGGCCGCACCCGTGGTGAGCCCGATGATGTCGGGGGAGCCGAGCGCATTGTGCGACACCGACTGGAACACGGTGCCAGAAACACCCAGCGCGGCACCGGCAGCCATCGCTGCGACCAGGAGTGGTAAGCGGATGTCTCGCACGGCAACGTTGTGGCTGCGGGTTTCTGATAGCCCGAACATTGACGGCAGCAGGTCATCGAGCGGCACCGAAACACGACCGAGCGTCATCGCAAACGCCGCAAGCAACAGCATCCCGACAAACAGAATGGCTGTAACCGTGACGGTGCGGGGAGACACCACCAGGGATACGCGGCCGATTCGCAGCACACGGGCGCTTGAAAGGATGCGACTGTCGGCTGTCATGCAGTGGCCGGTGCGGGCCGCTTTCGTGGTTTTGGGTGGGGTGGTCATAGCTGTGGGATCTTTCTGCGCCGCACGATGGCGATGAACACCGGCGCGCCGATGACCGACGCCATGATCCCCACTCCGATCTCACCGGAGGGCACAACGAGTCGGCCGGCGATATCAGCAACGAGCACCACCGCGGAGGCGATGAGCGCTGTTGCGGGAATTAGCCGCCGATGTCTCAGCCCCACGAGTGCGCGGCCAATGAACGGTGCGGTGAGTCCAACGAAGCTGATCGGGCCCGCCGCCGCAGTGACGGCACCGCACATGAAGATGATTGCCGCGGTGGCGAAGCTGAGCACCACCGCCGGCTTGATGCCGAGCGAGCGGCTGAGGTCGTGGCCGAGCACGCTCGCATCCAGCGCGCCTGAGATCGTGTAGGCAATCACGAACCCAGCGAGCACGGCGGCGCCGGTGGGGAGCAGCAGCTCGGTGCCACGTCCTTCGAGCGAGCCAACCGTCCAGGTGCGGAAGCGATCAAATACATCCGTATCCGAGTTGACGAGAATAATCCGGGCGCTGGCAAGTAGTGCCACGTTCACCGCGGCGCCCGCGAGCACGAGCCGCACTGGGCCGGCCCCCTGCCACACACCGCCGAGCGCGTAAACCAGCGTGCCGGTCAACCCGGCACCTAAGAAACCGAACGCCATCGAGGCCGCCAGCGAACTGTAACCGAAGAACGCGATGGCGACCGTCACGGTGAGAGTCACACCCGAGTTCACGCCGAGCAAGCCCGGTTCAGCGAGTGGGTTCCGGGTGATGGCCTGCATGACGACGCCAGCGGCGCCGAGGCCCACTCCGACGATGATCGCGAGCGCAGTGCGCGGCATGCGAATCTCACGCACGAGCAAGTGCTTCGTGTTGCCGGGGTCGAATGCGAAGAACGCGTGCCACGCTTCGCGCGGGGAGATATCGACGGTGCCGACGATGATCGAAACTGGCAATAGTGCGATTACTATCACGCCGATTGCCAGCAACCACACGCCGGAGTGGGCGCTCGGCTTGTGCTTGTTAGGCATTGAAGTTTTCAAGGACGCCATTGACGATTTCGGTCGCAGAGAAATAATCAATGCGGAACGAGCTCTTACCCAGACCGTAAACCTGCCCGTTCTTCACACTCGGCAGGTTGGCGAGCGTGGGATCTTTGACGAATTTCTGTGCGCCCTCGTTGTCTTGGGAGAGGATGAATGTGGTATCTGCCTTGAGTTTGGTGAGGTTCTTGTAGCTCGCCCATACGAAGTCATTGCGCAGCTTGGCTTGGTTGTGCCACGAGGGGTCGGGGTCTTCGATCGTGAAGCCCAGTTCAGTGAGCAGCTCTGCGTGTGGTCCGCCAGCACGGCCAATCGGGTTGTTGTCACCGGGGCCGTTGAACGAGACGATGTTGGTCTCGCCCTCAGGAATCTTGATCTGTTCCTTCACCTTCGCAACATGCGCGTTGAACTGATCAATCGTCTCTTGCGCTTCCTGCGTCATGCCGGTGGCCTTACCGAGCTGCAGCGTGAGGTCTTTCCAGCTTTCACCGCCATAGTCGACCACGATGGTGGGGGCGATGTCTTGGAAGTCGGCGAGGTTATCGATCGCCGAGTCGTTGCCGGTGCTCGCAACCACGATGAGGTCGGGGTCGGCAGCGATGACCGCCTCAAGGTCGACCTGGCCTGCTGACCAGAGGGTTTCGACGTTAGCTTTCGCGGCTTCGTCTGCCCACTGCGGGAAGAACTCACCGTTTCCGGCGGCGCCGGAGGCCTTCACCGGGGCGCCGAACGAGAGAGCGTACCGGTCACTGTGACGGAGGTGGAGGCGATGTTCTGGGGCTGCTTGGGAATTTCGGTGGTGGTGCCGTCGGCGTTCTGGAAGGTGTAGGGGAACTTGACAGCCGATTCGTTGGCTGCCTGCGTCGACGTGCTGGTAGTAGCCTCGCCGGCGTCACTACCATTGCTGCCCGCGCAACCGGTGAGTGCCAGTGCGGCCACCGCGACGCCTATGAGTGTGGTGCGCCAGCGGCCACGCTTGGCGCCGCTCGTGCCTGTGGTGGAACGCACTAGCTGTTCGAGTGAACCGTGCATTGAGTTTCCCTTCGTGAATACAACGTCAACCTAGAACTTAGGTCAGTCTATCTTTACCAAAGTGTGGGTGGGGTGGTCAATGCGGCGGTGTCGTTGAACGATGCCGAGCCAGGGGTCGGTGCTGGATGGCCGCGGTGATGTTGGCCTGGTCAGTGGTCGGTAAGTGCGCGTTCGATTGCATCGGGCAAGAGTGACTGCCACGCGAGCACATCGTGCCCGACCGGATACTGCTCGAAGCCGATGAGCTCGCGGCGCGCGGCCAAGACCGCCGCGGCGTGACGCACGCGCTCGACGAGGTCCCACTCATAGCTGCCGGCCTCCAGCAGCACGCGCCCTGCCGGTTCTGCAGTCGCGGCCTCTTCGAACCAACCGGGCTGTGGTTCGTGCGGCGGCGCCGCCGGCCACCAAAGTGATGGTGATTGTGCGATGGCAGTCGCAACAAGGTCAGGGTGTCGCAGTGTGCAGAGCATCGTGAAAAGTCCGCCGAGGCTCTGCCCGGCCGCGAGCCACGGGCCTGCTTGCGCCAGGGGCCCGGCCGCGTCGCGGATTCTGCCCAGAAGTTCGGCCGACTCGTTGGCGCTGCACGGATAGTCGAGGTGGCGCTGTCGGGGGCCGCCTGAGTCGAGATACAGCAGGTTGAGCGGCGTGAGGCTGCCGGCATGGATGCGTCGCGACAGCTCTGCGTGGATCGGGAATTGGGTGCGCCACACCTCGCCATCGCACAGCAGTAATGTCGGGCTCGAGGCGGTCGCGCGCGGATGCGACCATCGCCACAGCCGCAGGGGTTCGCCGTTGACGGCGCTCGACACATCCGCGAGGCGTTCGACGCTGGCCGAAGAATCGTGCCAGAGTGCCGTGTTGCTCGCTCGCTGTGCCCTGGCTGCGGCCAGTTGTGGCGCTTGCCCGTTGCCGAAGAGCAGCGACTTGCTCGGCAGGTGTTCGCGCGCGAACGGATCGGCCCGGGCTGCGGCGATGATTCGTCCCCGTTCTTGCTTGTCGACGCCCCGGTGTAGGCGCACCACCGGTTTGTCCGCTAGCGGCACGAAGAGGTAGCTGCCGAGCCAATCGTGGGGCAGTTCGAGAGTGAGTGTGTGGATGGGCGAGTGCTCGAGGGGTTCGAGGATGGTGTCGGCGAGATCCATCGGATCGGTCATGCGGTTGAGCTGCAGGGCGATGCCGTGAGGCGCCTCGCCAATCCAGACGAAGGTCACCAGCGAGGTGGCGCTGGATGGCCCCGGTTCGATGAGCGGGGTGCCCTCTGTATGCAGTTCGCCGGTGATTGCCTGCACGGCCTCGTCGATGGCGGCCCGATTGTCGCCTGCGGCGGCGAGGCGCGATCGCCATTGCTCAACGCGGGGAGATTGCGCGCGCGGGAGCGGCCATGGCCGCACATTGTGCGGTGGTGTTGCGGCGCGGCGTCGGATCGACTCTTCGGTGGGCGTAAGCGAGTCGTTCATCATAGAAGTTAGATTAACATAATCTAAGGTTCCGGGGTTGTGCGGCTTGGTGGTTCAGGCTGGGATGCAGCTCTTTCACATCGTCAGGCTGCTCCCCGCACGCGTTTGATCTTCGACGTCAACGCCACAGTTTCTATGGACCAGTTCGCGCGGGCTCCGAGCTCGCGACGTCGAGCGATCTCGGTTTGCACAGCGGTGAAGGTGTCGCGGTCGATGATGGCGTGGATGGCGTTTTCCACCAGGTATTGTGGCAACTGGCCGGTGTTGCGCACTGCCCGTCCAGGCCTGCCCTCCGGCGTGGACCATCGCCCTAACAAGAGTAGTAACCTCCACTGCATCTGCACCAAGCATCACAACGCGAAAACGACCGGAGCGTGGGATGTGACCATCGGTTCCGACGGTGTGGAAACCTGGACCAGTTTTGGGGATGGCCACACGGTGATCACCACGCCGAATGGGCCGCTGGGGAGATTTACCTTCCGGCACCGGGCAGTGAAACGAACTCGAAGGGTGGTGGAACACAACCAACGGAAGCGGGGGCGCGACCAGGATCCCGACCAAAATCGCGACCCGGGAGAAGAGCCGCCGTTCTAGGTGTGGGGCAACTTGGGTGTCACTGAGATGCCTCAGAGGTGCCGCAGAGGTGTCGCAGGGGTGCCGCAGGGAAATTGCTAGCCCTCGTTCTTGTCTCGGTTGAGCTTCTCTAGGAGGTACGCCGGGGGCTGGATCTCGATTTCCGCCTTGCCTGTTTCCGTCTGCTTGATGTCGGTGAAGGTGATGACTTCGCCCATGTGTGAAAACATCACCCGAGGGCTCAGTGCGCCCGCTTGCCTCGAGAACTCCTGAGCGGTCACGGCCGCCATCATCTTGATGGAGCCCAACAGTTCAATGCCTTCACTCATTTCGCGAATCAAGGTGGTGTGGCGATTTGGCGTAGAAAAAATTAGCCCTTCGCTTGGGTTGATCTGTGGTAAGCAGCGCTCGAGGATCTCGTCCATCAGAAGAGGGATCGACCCCGTATAGAAAGAACTGCTTTCGATCGCCCAAAAGCGTTCCCCGGGGTTGCTTTCGCTTGCTCGAATGGGTTGTGCCACTAGTTCTGCATCGACCAGCTCCTGCCACAGGTTGCGGTAGCCGATTCGGAACAGGTCCTCGATGGGGCCTCTGCCTTCGAGCGAGTGGGACGACAGGGTCATCACTGACTCTGGCGTATCCAGAACCAGGTGGATGCACAGGTCGTCAGAGAATGGTCGCATCGGCGAGTTCGGGTTGAACTCGTATGCATCTGCGCGCGCATCCATCGGTAGGAGATCGATCGCCATCAAACGCGCTCGTAGGTGCGGGTAGAACTGTGCATCGGGAAGCGACAGTAGGGATAGATCTGCTTCGGCCGACCTGATCAAATTGGTGACGAATCCCTCCACCAGCTGGGGCATTTCTCTGCCGAAATCCTCAGCGTTGGCGCACTGCTTCGTGATGTTCTCTAGCCCCAGTTTCCCACCTTCGCCATAGTCCGGAGCGGGGAGTTGTCCCCCATAGGGTCCGGGGGTTGGGCCTGGGTAGCTCAGCGGCTTCTTGATATCGCCGGGCTTGCTGTAATACACCACCTCTGGCGTGGGATTCGCGCCATAGCCCAACCGATTGAGTACCTGCACAATCTGCCGGATCATCGTGGTCGACTGGTGCAAGTCCAGCCCGGGTAGCGGCACGGGTGGATCCTCGGGGCCCGGCTGTTGGAAACCCTGAGGCTGCTGGAAACCCTGAGGCTGTGCAGGCATATTGGGGTTGTGTGAGGGGTTGGGGGCATGCGAGTTGTGGGAGTCCTGGGAGCCGAAAAGGCGGCTAAACCAGCTGCGCTTTTTAGGTGACATGGTTCCCACCCTAGCTAGTTTCGGGATAGCAAGTCTCAATTAGCGCACACTGTAACGCCCGAAGTGATGCGGGGAGGGAATAAATGCGTAGGGGCGTCGTTAAGAAGATTAGATAACGAAAGTTCAGCGCGGTAGACTCAAGGTTGATGAGCGACACCCCGCGTGAACAGCGCAAGCAGGAAGGAGCGACACATGGCGCACAGTGAATGGGCCGAGAAGGATTATTACAAAGACCTCGGTGTGTCCTCCACCGCATCGGCAGAGGAGATCAAGAAAGCGTACCGCAAGATCGCCCGCGAAAATCACCCGGACGCGAACCCGGGCGACACGGCGGCGGAGGAGCGCTTCAAGAAGGCTTCCGAAGCGTACAGCGTGGTGGGGGACAAGGAAAAGCGCGCGGAGTACGACGAGCTGAAGCGTATGCTCGCAAGCGGTTTCGGCGGTTCGAGCTATGGTTCGAGCTTCGGCGCGGGCGGTGCAGGTTACGGCGCTAACTTCGGCGGCAACTTTGGTAGCGGCAACTTTGGCAGCGGCTTTAATGTTTCTGATCTTTTTGGAGATGACGCCACCAGTGGCGGGTTTGGCGACGTATTCAGCGGACTCTTTGGCGAAAGGGGTGGCCAGCGCACCCAACGTACTCAGCGCAGCCGCGGGGCGGATGTAGAGACCGAGCTGACCCTCGAGTTCCGCGAGGCCACGAAAGGCGTGACCGTGCCGATTCGCCTGACCAAGCCGGAGCCGTGTGAAAACTGCCACGGTTCTGGCGCGAAGGCGGGCACCTCGTCGCAGAGCTGCGCGGGCTGCGACGGCAGCGGCATGGTCAGCGAGAACAGGGGCGCTTTCGGGTTTTCGCGCCCGTGCGCGGACTGCTCTGGCACTGGTTCGGTGATTAAGGACAAGTGCGCGGACTGCTCCGGCACGGGGCGCACGACCCAGTCCCGCACAATCACTGTGCGCGTGCCCGCGGGCGTGGTTGATGGGCAGAAGGTGCGCCTGGCCGGCCAAGGTTCGGCGGGGCAGCGCGGCAAGCCGGCCGGCGACCTGTTCGTGACGGTGCACGTGAAGCCCGACAAGGTGTTCAGCCGTGACGGCGACGACCTGAAGCTGACGGTGCCGGTGAGCTACCCCGAGCTGGTGCTCGGCGGCGCGGTGACGGTGCCGACCCTGGCCTCCAAGGTGCGGGTTCGCATCCCCGCCGGCACACAGGACGGCACCACGCTACGCGTCCGCGGCCACGGTGTGAACAAGCGCAACGGTGCCAGCGGCGACCTGCTGGTGACCGTGAAGGTGGCCGTGCCGAAGAACCTGGACGAGGGCGCGATGAGCGCGCTGCGCAAGTACTCGGAAGAGGAAAAGCGCTCGGGCTTTGACCCCCGCGAAGGATGGGAGGGTAACGAATGAGTGCTGCGAAGAATGGCGGCGAACGCGAAGTCTTCGTGATTTCTGTCGCCGCGCGGATTACTGGAATGCACGCCCAAACGCTGCGCACGTACGACCGTATGGGTTTAGTGACGCCCCAACGCACCAGCGGCGGAGGGCGCCGCTACTCGCGCGAGGATATTGAGCAGCTGCAGGAGATCCAGCGCCTTTCTCACGAGGAGGGCGTGAACCTAGCAGGCATCAAGACGATCATTGACCAGCAGAACCGGATGGACGAGCTGGAGAAGGAAAACGCGGCTCTGCGCCGCCGCCTGGCGGACGTGCAGGCGCGCCTAGATAGGGCAGAGGGTAGAGGCGGCGCCGGTGGTCGCCCGCGAGGTGAGATTGTGCACGTCCCGCGCTCTACCTCTGTGGTGTTGTGGGACCGGCAGAAACGCCGGTAGTTGGGGCAGAGTGGTGCAGGCTGACCTGACCCGTGCTACAGGCTTACCTGCCCCGTGACGATCAGGTAGAGGGCACCGATCGCCGAGGCGACGACGATGGCGCTAATGATCCACTCGAAGTTGTTGAATACGCGCCCGCCGGCCTTGAGGCGAGTGGCGACATAAACCGCCAGGCCCGGCACGATTAGCAGCGTGCCTAGCAGCACGAACTGCAGTTCGGCCGCGTAGAGCAGCCAGAGCGAGTAGCCGAAAGCCACGACACTGATGAGCAGGTGCATACGGTTGGTCTTCTTGCCGACCTCGGGGCCGGAAATGTCGAACTTCGAGCCCGCATCCGGGTGCTTGAACCCATGGCCACGGGTGGCCAGGAACAGCAGGTACAGGCTGGAGAACACGTAAGGCACCAGGTACAGGGACGTAGCCAGCTGCACCATCGTGGTGTAGGTGGATTCGTTGAGGTAGAAGACGATGATGAACGCCTGGATCACCAAGGCGGACAGGAACTGCGAGACATACGGGGCACCCATGTCGTTGGTGCGCCCCACTGCCTTTGGTAGCAGTCCATCCTGGGCCATCAGGGTGATCGGCTCGGCGCACAGCATCTGCCAGGAGACGTAGGCGCCCAGCACGGAGATGCACAGGCCGACGGAGATCAGGCCTGCGCCCCACGGGCCGACGACGTGCTCCAGGACGGTGCCCATGGAGTTGTCGCCCATCGCGGCGAGCTCCTCGCGGGAGACTACACCGAAGGACAGGAAGCTCACGGCGGTGAGCAGGAAGAACACCGAGACGAATCCCAGGAAGGTGGCCAGGGAGACATCCTTGCGGTGGCGTGCGCGCTTCGAGTAGGTGGAGGCTCCCTCCACGCCGATGAAGGCCCAGACGGTGAACAGCATCATGCCCTTCACCTGGTCGCTGATGGACAGAGCCTGATCCTGGTTCTCGCCGAAGGTGGCGGCGCGGCCCCAGAAGTCAGAGGTGAACACGTCCGTGTTGAATCCGACGAAGGCCACGAGCACTAGGAATGCCAGGATCGGCAGGATCTTCGCCACAGTGGTGATGACGTTCATGATCGCCGCCTGGCGCACGCCACGGGAAAGCACCAGGAAGATGCCCCACGTCAGCGCGGACACGCAGATCGACTGCACCAGTGGATGATCGCTGCCGAAGATCGGGAAGAAGAAGCTCAGCGAACTGAAGAACAAGGTGGCGTAACCCACCTGGGCGATGATGGTGCCCAGCCAGTAGCCCCATGCGGAGGCGAAGCCGACGAAGTCGCCCAGACCCGCGCGCACGTAGGAGTACACGCCGGAATCCAGGTGCGGCTTGCGGAGCGCAAGTGCCTGGAAGACGTAGGCGATGCACAGCATGCCCACGCCGGTGACGGCCCAGCCGATCAGCGCCGCGCCGGGCGAGGCCACGGACGCTATGTTTTGCGGCAGCGCGAAGATGCCGGCGCCGACGGTGGAGCCGATAATGAGGCTGACGAGTGTGCCCATGCGTACGGTGCGTGGGTCGTCCTTGACCAGGACCTCGGCAGTGGAGACCTGGGGGTGGTAAGCGTCACCAGCGCCCTGGGTAGATGGGGTATCCCCATTATTAGAGATATTCACGGTTAGTGCCGTACAACGTCGCCGGTGGTTTAGACCAACTGGGGCTTTAGTTGTTAGTTAGTTGTTAGCTGTAGGCTGCCAACCCAACGAGGGGGCCACGTGGGTGGCAAAGTTTTTCAGCAGACGAGTGTTGGCCTCTACGCCCAGCTGATTCGGGATAGTGAGCATCAAGGTGTCGGCCTCTGCCACTGCGGCGTCATTAAGAAGGTCTTCGATGAGTGTGTCGGGTTCACCAATATAGGTACGGCCAAAGGTTGAGCGGTAACTATCAATCACGCCGAAGTGGTCGCGGGTCATTCCGTGAGTGCCGACCATCGCCCGATCCTCGGCGCTGACGATGGGGAAGATGCTGCGGGAGACGGAGGTGCGTGGGGTCCAGCCGTGGCCGCTACTGGCGAAGGATTCCTTGAAGACCTGGAGCTGCTCTGCTTGTAGGTCGCCGAAGCTGTCTCCGTTGCTCTCGGTGAGGAGTGTGGAGCTCATGAGGTTGACGCCCACCTGGCCAGCCCACTTGGCCGTTTCGCGTGTACCCGCGCCCCACCAGACGCGGCGGTCCAAATTGGGGGAGTGCGGGAGGACAGGGATCGATGAGCCGGGCTTGTACATGTGCGGGTACTGCTTCTCGGCCGAGGTGGAGGGGGTTTTCGTAACGTATGTCGATGACTCCGGTGCCGACCTCTATGTTCTTGGTGCGGGCGGCGACCGCGGCGAGCAGGGGCATGGGGGCGGCCTGCTGGGGTGCGAAGTGGTGCACGCGGAAGTAGGCGCCGTTGACACCTAAGCGATCGGCTTCTACCGCGAGCTCGATCGACTGGTGCAGCATGTCGTGGGCGCCGAGCGTGTGTGGGTGGTTTGGTTGGGCGTGGTTTGGCTGGGTGTGGTTTGGTTGGGCGTGGAGAGAGTAGTGGCCGAAGCTGAGGAATCCGAAGGCTTTCATGGTGTCAGTATGCGCACAGGTAGTTGATGTGTCAACTAGATTCAGGGTTGGGGTATTTAGGGCTGGGGGTTTGAGGTACAAAGGTCGCCATGGGAGTAGCCATGGAAGAGACCTTCACTGCGCTCGCCACCGATCAGGGCGTGCGGCGCATCGTTTTCCCCGGCGAGGATTTGAGTGCCGGAGATTGGCCTGTGGGAGAGCGGCCCGCGACAGGCCAAGCAAGCCGACACATGGCTGAGGCGGAGAAGCAGCTGGAGGAGTACCTCGCCGGACAGCGCCAGGTTTTCACCGTGCCCGTTGATCTGGTAGACGTGACCACGCCTTTTCGGCGGAGAGTCCTGCAGGCGCTGGCGCAGATTCCATATGGGCAGACCATCACCTACGCCCAGCTGGCGGAGGCTGCGGGGAATCCCCGTGCCGTACGCGCAGTGGCTTCGGCGTGTGCAAGCAATCCGCTGCCGATCCTGTATCCCTGCCATAGGGTGATCCACAGCGACGGAAGCTTCGGGGAATACCGGGGCGGCAGGGAATTAAAGGCAGCACTGTTGGAAATGGAACGGGGTGGCGCTGGTGACTAGCGCACGTTGACCTCCGGGGACCACATGTAGGAACTGTGCGCGTCGGTTTCGCCACGCTGCATCAGGTATAGGTCCAGGATTTTGCCCCAGCCGTAGCTGCTCCAGCTGCCTTCACTGGCTCCATCAGCTCCGCGGGGAGGAGCGTTGAAGTCCGGCGCGGCAGGATCCTTTCCGTGCACTCCGAACTCCGGGGTGGTGGTCAGGCGGATCATGTCGCCCGGAACGTGTTCGTTGTGCACCTCGCCCTGGCCGTCCTTCGCGTCGAGCTGCAGATCCTCCGCCTTCTCCGCGTGCACGCCGGGGCTCCCCCACAGTCGCACCTCATCGGCAACTAGCCCGTCGCTGCCTTTCGCCGCGGCCTCGCCGACCACCACCGAGCCGTAGCTATAGCCCACCACCTGCAGCTTCGCGTGCGGGTTCCTTTCCCGCAGTTGCCGCTGGTGTTCCCGCAGTGCAGGGGCACCAACCTTGGCCGCGTCCTTGGAGATCGCACTGGTCAGATCCCC
Organism: Corynebacterium macclintockiae; assembly: GCF_027570165.1. Taxonomy (NCBI): domain Bacteria; kingdom Bacillati; phylum Actinomycetota; class Actinomycetes; order Mycobacteriales; family Corynebacteriaceae; genus Corynebacterium; species Corynebacterium macclintockiae. The sequence continues at coordinate 161,489 of NZ_JAKMUV010000004.1, read as the reverse complement.
CGGCGCCGGATAACCATGCCAGGCCACCACCGCCACATTCTTGCCCTGTGCCGCCGCGTCGGCCGCGGTTGCCCGCGCCCAGGCCTCGGTGCGCGCCAGCGCCTCCGGACTGCTGGATCCCACGCCACTGACCAGCGTGATTACCTCATCGGCGCTCTCGACATTGCCCGCCGTGACCACCGGCCCATGCGGTGTCTCTATGCGCTCCACCGGAGGCAGGCTTTGTGGGGAATTGGGTACTGACGCCCCCTCGGCCCCATCTACCTCCACATCACTTCGGGGTGGCGCGACCGAGCTGCTGATCGTGGAGATGGTGCCGCCGGAAGCGATGTCCAGCAGCCTGGCCAACTTCAACGCCCCGCGCAGGATTTGGGTCAGAGTGTGGGCCAGGCTCTGCGCCGCACCGCCGACTCCAGGGATGAAAGCCAGGTGTTGGGCGGAGACCTCGCCATCGGCGCTGACGGACATCAGTGCTGTACGCGCCAACCCCGCGGTCGTGCGCACGGTAGTTCGAGTTGGACTTAGAAGGTCGGCGTGGGTGCCTGCGACCCTCCCGATGGTTCGACTGCTGAAACCCGCCGTATCCAGCTGGTTAGCTGCGGAATCCGTGGCGTGGTTGGCAGCATCCGCAGCCTGCCCCGACCAGGACTCGCCCCACTTGGCCTTGTTTCGAGCATCAGCCGCATGCTGGGATACCTTTCCGCCCTTGTCTTTGAACAGGTCGGCGGCTGTGCGGAGTGCCTCCACATTTGCGTTCTCCACGGCGTGGACGGTGACGGTGGTGGAGCCGCGGGTGTTGGCGGTAGAGCCGCTGATGTTAGCGGAGCCACTGGCGGTGGTGCCTGCGAAAATGTTCATCGGCTCGCCCCCGTGAGGGCTGCGGAGCCAGCATTATCGGCGCTGTCCACATTGTCGGCGTAGGTACTGATGGACTGGCTCATTTTCTGTAGCTGCCGGCCAAAGCCGGTGAAGGAGGCATGGAGCCTATCCGCCGCCTGGGCGATCGAGTGCGTGGTCGACCCGCCTGGAACGCCGGGCGCCTCCGCATTGGCAACCTCGTATCCAGCGGAAGCACACTGCACTCCGTCTTCGGTCAAGTCTTCGCACCGTGCCTGAACTGCCGATACGTCGAGTTGCATTGTGTCTAGATAGTTCAAGTAATTCAGCGTCGAATATTGCATGTGTTCCCCTGTCCCTGTTGCTGCGTGACTCGCTTGTGAGAAGTGAGTGTAGGGAGGCGAGGGGCGTCAATAAAGAAAAAGATGGAGGGGCTGTGGATAACTCAGTTTTATCCACAGGGTGACCGGCGCGGAGGGGACAAAAGGGGGCGCGATGTCGGCAATGTCGCTAGGGTGGGCTGTATGCGTATCGCAGTCATCCAGATGAAGGCCGAACCGGACGTGGAAGCCAACCTGGCTCGCATCCTGAAGTACATTGCGTCCGGCGCGGCGAATGGTGCCGACATGGTCGTTTTCCCGGAAGCGGCTATGTTCCCCTTCGATAATGGGCGGCTGGATACCGTCGCCCAACCGCTGGATGGGCCCTTCGCCCAGGCGATTATCGATACGGCCAAGAAGCACGGAACCATCGCCGTGGTGGGTATGTTCACCCCGGCCGATACCGTCTACCGCTCGCCAAGTGGCCAGTTGGTGGAGGAGCAGCCCAGCGATTCGCCAGAAGCCAACCAGTTCCGACGCGTGCACAACACGCTGCTGGTCGCGGGGCCGGATTATGTGACGCACTACGACAAGATCCACACCTACGATGCTTTCGGCTACCGGGAGTCCGATACCGTCAAGCCCGGCGACCGGCGCGTGGTTATCGACGTCGGTGGCGTGGGTGTGGGCCTGGCTACCTGCTACGACATTCGCTTCCCGGGCCACTTTGTAGCGATGGCTGCTGCGGGTGCGAAGGTGATGGTAGTGCCCTCTAGCTGGGCGGATGGGCCGGGCAAACTGGAGCAGTGGCGCGAGCTCACGGCGGCTCGCGCGCTGGATTCCACTAGCTACCTGATTGCTGCGGGCATGGCGCGGCCGGGCTCCCCGGAGCGTTACGGCACTGCGGATGGTCCGACGGGGATCGGGCACTCCGTGGCGATCGGTCCGAATGGCGCCCGGCTGGCGGAAACCGGCTACGCGGCACAGGTGCTGACCATCGACATCGACCCGAACTACGTGGACAAGATCCGCAAGTCGCTGCCCGTGCTGGAAGGCCACCACACCGACCGTGAGCTCGGCCTGGGGGTCGATGTCGTCGGCGATATCGAAAAGAAGTAGCTGCGTTTTTACAGCGTTGGTACGGCTAACTGTGAGGCACGTCGAAGCGTAGCTGGTCGCGGTCCGCGCCGGCGCGGAGGAAAGCCTCCACTGTGTGCTGCTTCATCTGCGGTCCGCCGGTGATCAGCACCTCGGCATCGCGCCACGCGCCACGTTCGGCGGCCACATCGCCCACCAACCCCCGCGCCGTGTAAGCATCGAAACCCTCCGGGGTGGGCGCGTTATCCTCCACCACCAGGTACAGGTCCAGCCAATCGAAGGCATCCTCGAAGCCCAACAGGCCCTTCCACTCGTAGAGCTCCTCCGGGTTCTGCGCCCCGAAGAAAAGCTGCACCATCGGCGGGCGTTCCCCCGACTGGACCAGCTCCAGCAGAATCGCCCGCACCGGCGCCAGACCCGTGGAACCCGCCACCATCACCACCGGCTTGTTGCCCGAAATCTGCAGTTCGCCGTACGGGTTAGCCACCACCCATTGCTCTCCGACCTGCGTGTTCTCCACGATTCCCCGCGAGAATGGCCCGATCGCGCGCACGTGAAACTCCACCAAACCGTCCTCGTTATAAGGAATCGCCGGCGAAAGCGCCCGCCACATTTGCGGAGTATGTGGCGTACGCACCTCCACATGCTGGCCCGACCAATACGGCAACGGCGGATCCATCTGCACGCGGATGACCGCGATGGCGTCACAAGGATGCAGCACCTCGAGCACCTGCGCGGCCGAAGTCGCAGGCACCGCGGCCTCTTCGTCCTCGATCGCGCCGTAGGCAAGCAGGCTACAGCCGAGGTTGATTGTGTCGCTGAGCTTTTTTGTGACGCCGATATGCTCCCCCACAGCCTCCACCAACGCGGACTCAAGCGCCGCATAATGCTCTGCGGCCACGCCGAACTTGCGGAAGTCTTTGCCGGTGGCGACCAGGAACTCTCCCTGGGCGGGCGCGAATTCGCCGCCGTGAGTGATGCCGCGCAGGATGAAGCGGATGGTGCGATCCAGGTAGGCCTCGTCCAGTTCCATCGTCTCCGAGAAGCTAGGGGAGGGGTTGCTGTACTCGGCGTCCGCGGGGTGGGGAAAGTGGACGACCGTGGGGGTCAGGTGCATGTCGTGCAGCTTGGTCCGAGTGAGTTCGACCAGGTCGTGGCGATGTTCTTCGATGAGCGCGAGCAACTCTGCGAAGGTGTATTCCTCGGAAGAAGAGTGGCGTGCCACGGGCTCGAAGTCTCCTTGTTCTGCAGGGGCGGGCTGAGGCAACCGGGTGAGGGGCCGGTTGGTTGCTCCTCATTGTCGCACCCGAACCTGTGAATAGAAACTTTCCTATTGAAAAGCCTGGTTGCCGAGCTGCTGTGGGGCGGTGTGGTATTCGATCGGAGTCTCCGAGAAGTTGATGGGATTGCGGACACTGCGCATGCCCTCGATCTCCACGATCGGATCCAGGCCTAAGGATTCTGCGAACTCGAAGGCCTGCCTGATGTTGTTTACAGGGCCTGCGGGCACCCCGGCGGCGCGCAGTTTCTGGAACCATTCCTGGGCGCCGGCCCGCGCCAGCGCACCCTCGATGATCTCAGCCAACTCGGCACGGTGGGCGACGCGGTCGCTGTTGGTGGTGAAGCGGGCGTCATCAATTAAGTCCTCGAGCCCCAGCACCCGACAGGTCCGGTGATACAGCGAGTCGTTGCCCGCGGCGATGGCGAGGTCGCCCTCCCGGGTTTTGAAGACCTGGTAGGGGGCGATGGACGGGTGAGTGTTGCCCATGGCCTTACCGATCACGCCCGCGCCGACGAACGCGCTGGCCTGGTTGGCCAGGGAGGACAGCAGGGTGTGCAACAGGTTGATCTCAATGTGCTGGCCCTTGCCGGTGGACGTGCGGGAATGCAGGGCGGCGAGGATTCCCATGCCCATGTGCAGGCCGGTGAGGACATCCACGAGAGCCACGCCGACCTTGACGGGGCGGCCTTCCTCGCCGTTGATGGACATGAGGCCACCGACGGCCTGCACCATCAGGTCGTAACCGCCGATGTCCGCACCCTTGCCGGAGCCAAAGCCGGAGAGGGAGGCGTAAATCAGCCCCTCGTTGTGCTGGCGGAGCGTTTCGTAGTCCAGACCCATGCGCTGCATCGTGCCGGGGCGGAAGTTCTCCACCAGGATGTCGGCCTCTTCGGCGATGCGGCGGGCCTGCTGGCGGCCCTCTTCGGTGGAGAGGTCGATTTCCACGGACTTCTTGTTGCGGTTCACACCGGCGAAGTAGGTGGACATGCCCTGCGCGTTGACGGGCGGCGCCCACGAGCGAGTGTCATCGCCGACGCCAGGGCGCTCAATCTTGATGACCTGTGCGCCCATGTCTGCCAGCATCATGGTCGCGTAAGGGCCGGCCAGGACGCGGGAGAAATCGGCCACGACGATGCCTTCGAGGGGGGAACCCATGTGTGCCTTTCTGGTTGGGAGCGGGGCGGGGAGTGGGTTGGGGTAGGGGCTGGGCTGCTTGGCTTAGCGGAATGCGCCCTTGCCGGTAAGGGCCTGGCCGATGATTAGCTGGTGCATCTCGGCGGTGCCCTCGTAGGTCAGCACGGACTCCAGGTTGTTGGCGTGGCGCAACGGCGAGTACTCCAAGGTGATGCCGGAAGCACCCAGCAGGGTGCGGCACTCGCGGGCGATCTCCAGGGCCACACGGGTGGAGTTCAGCTTGCCGACGGAAACCTGGTGCGGGGCGAGCTCGCCCTTATCCTTCAGGCGGCCGAGCTGCAGGGCCAGCAGGACGGACTTGTTGAGCTCGACGGACATGTTGGCCAGCTTCGCCTGGGTGAGCTGGTAACTGGACAGAGACTTGCCGAACACCTCACGGGTCTGGGTGTACTCGATGGCGGTTTCCAGGCTGTCGCGGGCAGCGCCCAGGGCGCCCCAGATGATGCCGTAGCGGGCTTCGTTCAGGCAGGTCAGCGGGCCGCGGAGGGTGTCGATCTTCGGTAGGCGCTGGGAATCCGACACGCGGCAGTTATCCAGCACGATCTCGCCGGTGATGGAGGCGCGCAACGAGAGCTTCTTGTGGATCTCCGGGGCGGTGAAACCTTCCATGCCCTTTTCCAGGATGAAGCCAGCGAAGCCATCCGCGGTGCGGGCCCACACGACAGCCACGTCGGCGACGGGGGAGTTGGTGATCCACATCTTGGTGCCGTTGAGGACCCACTGGTCGCCGTCGCGGGTTGCGCGCGTCTTCATGGACGCCGGGTCGGAACCGGCATCGGGTTCCGTCAGGCCGAAGCAGCCCAGGTACTCGCCGGCGGCCATCTTCGGCAGATACTTTTCCTTCTGCTCCTCGGAGCCCCAGTGGTGGATGGCGAACATGGCCAGGGAGCCCTGGACGGAGACGAAGGAGCGCAGGCCCGAATCCACTGCTTCGATTTCCATGCAGGCCAGGCCGTAGGCGACGGCGGAGGCGCCGGGGCACTCGTAGCCTTCCAGGTGCATGCCCAGTGCGCCGAGCTGTCCGAACTGCGGGCCGAGCTCCTTGGCGGGCAGGGTGCCTTTGTCGAACCACTCCTGCACGTTGGGCTTGAGGGATTTGTTGGCGAAGTCCGCCATGGCTTCTTGGAGCATGCGCTCTTCGTCGGAGAGCAGGCTGTTGAAGGAGGTGAGATCCAGCGGGGAGGAAGTCATGCCAGTCAGTTCCTTACGTATATAAGTATTTCAATACTGATTTGCGTACCTATGAGTGTAGGGGAAGTAGTTTCGTTCCGAAAGGCTTTCGCGGAAACTTCCTCTAAGATCGTCATAGTTAGCTGCCGCCCCAAGCCGAAAGGACCCCCGATGCCCGACGCGCCCCACCCCGAGTTCGCGCCACGGTTCCCCTTTCCTGTCGACCAACAGCCCGGTAGGTCCCACCACCGCACCGTAGACCGTATTGCGGACATCCTGGAGTTCGTGGCCCGCAACCCGCAGCCGCGTGGACTCACGGATATTTCCAAGGCGATCGGCGCGCCGGTAAGTTCCACCCAATCCCTGGTGAATGGCCTGGTCGCAGCCGGATACCTGGAGGAACGGGATAAAGCCTTCCGGCTGGGGCTGGCCCCGTACCTGCTGAGCACCCTCGCCGGTAGTCGCCCCGTGGATCAGGTCACCCACGAGATGCTGGAAGACGTGGTTGAAGAGACGGGCTATATCGCCGTGTTGGCGTCATTGGTAGGCGACAATGTTTACTACCTCGACTACGCGCTGTCGGACCCCGAGTTCGAGTACCTGGCGCAGAACCGTCTGCAGCGCCCGCCGCTCGAAACGTCGGCAGGGTGGGTGATCCTCTCCGGGCTGGGTCACGAGCAGGTCTGGGGGATTCTGGCTGCGTCCGAGAGCTCGCAGGAGACCATCAATAAGTTCCAGCGCTGGTACCCAGACATGCGCGCGACCGGCGAATGCGTGGCCCCCGGCGTGGCTTTGAACGGTGCGGATGGTGTGGCCGTGCGCGTCGAGAGCCAGGGGGTGGCGGTGGCCTCGGTGTCCGTCATTGCCTCGACCGAGCAGATCGCGCGCGACGCGGATCGGATTATTGAGGTTTTAAGACGCCACAGCGCCCGCTGGAACCGTTAGCAGCTTAAGCTGAGTTCGTCGTTGAAGAAGTGGCGGTGATTCGCCAGTCCTCTCCCTGGGGGAGGGTGTGCAAGATGGTTTCAAAGGCGCTGGAGATTAGTGCGGGGCGAAAGCTTTCCGCGTAGTACGCCTCCTTGGAAACCTCTTTTCCACCGGAGAATGCGGTGATCTTCCCTCGTTGCTTCATGTGGTGACGAGAGATGGTCTGTTCGAGCGATTTGACGGAGCTGGCCCAAGGTTCGTCCTGTTCATATGCGTTGACGCTTCGCTCGCAAGCGGAGATAGCTTCGATATCGGAAACTGAAGGTATGCCGAAGTCGGAAATCGCGCTCATACTGATGGAGTGGAGAGCTGAGAGCGCGGAACTTGGCAATGCGGAGTCCCACACGGCAAATAACGGGCGAAGAGGGAAGCGATCCTCTTTCGATCGCACGGTTAAGTGTGCGCGAATAGTCTGCAGATCTTCAATAGTGTCGTGGGTAGCATCATTAATTTCCCAAAGGCTAAGAGGGATTACCTTTCCGTCGGAATCGCCGGTGTAGGAAAAACCCAGGGATAATTCGGCCCAGCGAAACCGGTCGAAAAAGAGGTCGGGATCCACATTCTCTTCGGTGAAGGTGGATGCTTGCAGGATAATGTAGCGATCTTTGTGCATGGGCTAAACGCTAATGGATGTTCTGCAGGTTGAACAGGTTTTGAGCACTAGGCGTTCTCTAGCGCTTTGGAGAGGAACGCTGTATCCGACGGGCGCGCCCAGCCTAAGCGGCTAACTCCGGCACCCACAGCACCAGCTCGGGCCACAGCAGGAAGGCCAGGGCGATAACCAGCATGATCACGACGTAGGGGAATGCTCCCTTGAACACGATCATCGGGTTTATACGCACGGCCTTGGAGACGACGAACACGTTCAGGCCCATGGGCGGGGTGACCATGCCGGTCTCGGCCAGCAGCACGATGAAGATACCAAACCAGACTGGATCGTAGCCCAGTGATTCGACAATGGGCAGAGTAACCGGCACGGTTAGGGCGATAATGGCGATTTGATCCATGAAGAACCCCAGGATCAGGTACACCGCGCCGATCAGAGCCATGATCACCAGCGGGTGCAGGGAGGACTCGCCGATAGCGCTGACCAGCTTCGGGGTGACACGCGTTTCGGTGAGGAAGTGGCCCAGCACGTGCGCGGACATGATGATGGCGAAGATCATGCCGGTGGTCTTCACCGTCTCCAGCACAGTTTCGCCGAACTTCTTGGTATCCCAGCGGCCTTTCGCGATCACTAGGATCAGCGCGGCCAGCACGCCCAGGGCGGCGGCCTCTGTGGGCGTGGCGATGCCGGTGAAGATGGAGCCGACCACCGCCAGGAAGATCAGCAGCAGTGGGGAAGACTTCAGCAGCTGCATGCCCTTTTCCTTGAAAGGAACCGGCTCGCCCTGCGGGGCACGGGAGCGGTCCTTCAGGAAGCCGATGTACATCACCAGCACCAGACCCATGGCTACTACCAGGCCGGGGAAGAAGCCCGCGACCAGCACGTCGCCCACGGGAGCCTCCGCGGTGATTGCGTAGAAGACCAAGATGATCGACGGCGGGATCATCGCCGCCAGCGTGCCGACCACTGCAACCAGGCCGGTGGCGGTGCCCTTGTGGTAGCCCTCCTCGATCATGCGGGTGGAGGAAGTCTGCGCCAGCGTGGCCGCAGCGGCGGTGGAAGAACCCGAGACGGCTGCAAACGCGGTGCCCGCGCCGATGGAGGCGATGGCGGTACCTCCGGGGATGCGGCCGACGAGCGCCTTGGCGGCGTCAAAAATAGAACCCAAAAGACCAGACATCAACATCAGCTGCGCCATCAGAATAAAGAGCGGCACGGCGGACAAAGAGTTGGAACGCACGGCGGCGAACGGCGAGGTCTCCATGGTGGCGATGGCCAGCTCGACTCCGCCGAGGACGATGAGTCCGACCGTGGCCGTGCCGAAGATGGCGAAGCTGACGGGGACGCGCAGGATAATCAGCGCGACCAGCAGCACAACGATAGTAAGCGCAAGCATGGTTTAAACCTCTTCCTCGCCGGGGTCATAGTCGGTGTAGGGGCGATCCCACGGGGTGATCACTTCGCGCACGAAGTCCAACGCAGCGACGAAGGCGCACAAGGCGGCGGCGATGGGCACGATCACCCGGTAGGTCCAGTCTGGAGTGGCCAGGTCGGCCATGCCGGGCAACGTGGCGTGGCCCAGCGAGAACGCCATGTAGGTCTGATTCCATCCGCCGATGACGACGAAAATCATGGTGATCACAACAGAAATGTGGATCAGCAGCAGGATGGTCTTCTGCATTCGCAGCGGAAACCTGGTGAACAGCGACTCCACGGCGATGTGTGTGCCGGTGCGGTACGTGGTGACCAGCCCGAAGAACGCGGTGATCGGCAAAAGGTAGCGCTCGGTGACGGAGATGTTCCATCCGAGCGGAGAGCTGAAGAACTCGCGCGCTACGATCTCCGCCAAAGTAACCAGGGCTAGGCCCAGGATGGCCCCGCCTGCGATCCAGGCGCACACCGCGGAGACCATGTTTTGGATCTTGTCGAAGCCCGGGTGGTCCTCGGTGTGGTAGCCGTATTTGCTGCGCTCGGCGGTGCCGTGGTGGCCAGGGTGGACGAAGTTGCTGCTGGTCATGGCTGCTGCTCCTTTGCTTCCGCACGGGCTTTTGGATTAGTGACGCCCGCACCGGCGCGACCAGCATGGCGCTTCAGCGCGTCCTTGAAGTCGTCGACGACCCGCCGGGCGGGGTGCCCCTTGGACTCTGCGACCTGGATCCACTTATCCAGGACAGGTTGGGAAATGTTCTTCCACTCCTTGGCCGTTTTGCCGTCGGTGACGTCGTAGAAGCGCACGCCGGCTTCCTTCATCTTCTTCACCGACTTTTCGCGTGCTGCGTTGAGTTCTTCGCAGACGGACTGTTGCGATTTATCCGCCGAGTCGGTCAGTGCCTTCTTCTGCTGGTCGTTCAGACGGTTCCAGGTATCCAGGTTGATGCCGTAGAAGAAGGTAAAGTTGCCCTGCTGGGCACCGTAGGTGCTGGCGTGAACCACGTCTTCCAGGCCGTAGGGGGTGATGGAGATCGGGCTGGCCAGAGTGCCTTCGACGGTGCCGCGGGACATTGCCTCGTACATGTCGCCGATGGGCATGCCCACGCCTGCTGCGCCGATTTCGTCGATCACACGGTCCAGTGCGCCGCCGGTAGAACGGAGTACTGCGCCCTTGAAACTATTGGGGTGGGAGGGGTCCTTGCCCGCCGTCATGGCTTCGTATCCGGGGATGGAGCCGGTCCATAGAGGCATGAACTTCATGGGCTTGAGCTCTTCTTCATAGAGGACGCCCCCTGGTTTCACCAGGTCACGTAGGGCATAGGCGGTCACACAGGCGTCGGAGCTGAAACCTGGAAGGTCGCCCACGCTACTGAGTGGGAAGCTGGAGCTGACATAGGAGGGGGAGATGACTGCGAGGTCGACCACGCCGCTGCGTACGACGGAGGGGATGTCGGCCTGCTTGCCCATCTGTCCGGAGGCGAAGTACTCGATTTTTACCGAGGGATCCTTGTCGATCCTGTCGAGGAAGGGTTTGGTGCCGCCCTTGCCGACGGGGTGGGTGAGGGAGTAGCTGTCCGCCATTTTCAATTCGGCGGTGCTACCGGGGGCGTATGGTTCCGTTGAGGTGGAGCAGGCGGACAGTGCGTAGGGGAGGGCAGCCACCATGGCGGCTGCGGAGATAGTGGAAGTGATCCGGCGGAGTTTGAACATGGTCCCTTCACTCTCTCGTTACAGATATAAGTAATGAGTTTCCGATTTGGATAACTACATGGTGCCTCCCGGAGTGTGTGGTGCGGTAGCTTTTGGGGGGAAAAGTAGATTTGGGGGTGATTATGTGGGGTAAATCACACCGATATACGTAAATTGAGCGGAATAGACTCAAGGTTGTGGTGGTTGAGTGAGGTGTACTCAAGTAAAGTCGGGGGCGTGCAAGCGCGACCGGCAAGAAGCCGTAGGAGGTAGATGTAGAAATGACGAGCTTCAACCCCACCACAAAGACCCAGTCTGCGATGCAGGCTGCACTCCAGGATGCCTCCGCCAAGGGCAACCCGGATATCCGCCCGGCGCATCTGCTTGTTGCGCTGCTCGAGCAGGAAGATTCCATCGCCCTGCCCGTACTGCAGGCCGCTGGCGTACAACCGCAGGTCATCGCCACCAAAGCTAAGAACCTGGTCGCTGGATACCCCCAGGCCACCGGCAGCGAGATGGCGAACCCACAGTTCAACCGTGACGCACTGAACGCACTGACAGCAGCGCAGGAGCTAGCTGAGCAGCTGGGCGATACCTACGTTTCCACCGAGGTGCTGCTGGCCGGCATCGCCAAGGGGAGTTCCGACGCGGCCAAGGTGATGCACGAGGCAGGCGCCACCTTCGAGGCCATCCGCGGCGCTTTCGAATCCGTCCGCGGCAACCGAAAGGTCACCACCGAGGAGCCGGAAGGCCAGTTCCAGGCGCTGGAGAAGTACTCCACCGACCTGACTGCACGCGCCCGCGAAGGCAAAATCGACCCCGTCATCGGACGTGACCAGGAGATCCGGCGAGTCGTCCAGGTACTTTCCCGTCGCACGAAGAATAACCCTGTGCTCATTGGAGAGCCTGGCGTCGGTAAAACAGCAATCGTCGAAGGCCTGGCCCGCCGCATCGTCGCTGGCGATGTGCCCGAGTCCCTGCGTGGCAAGAAGCTCATCAGCCTGGATCTGGGCTCCATGGTCGCCGGCGCGAAATACCGCGGCGAATTCGAGGAGCGGCTGAAGGCTGTGCTGGACGAGATCAAGGAGGCCGATGGCGAAGTCATCACCTTCATCGACGAACTGCACACCATCGTCGGTGCCGGTGCAGGCGGCGATTCCGCGATGGACGCGGGCAACATGATCAAGCCGCTGCTGGCCCGCGGCGAGCTGCGACTGGTCGGCGCGACGACGCTGGACGAGTACCGCAAGTACATCGAAAAGGACGCCGCGCTGGAGCGCCGCTTCCAGCAGGTCTACGTCGGGGAGCCGACGACGGAGGACACGATCGGTATTCTGCGTGGCCTGAAGGAGCGCTACGAAGTACACCACGGCGTGCGCATCCAGGACTCCGCGCTGGTGGCAGCCGCGACCTTGTCGGACCGCTACATCACCAGCCGCTTCCTGCCGGATAAGGCGATTGACCTGGTGGACGAGGCTGCGTCTCGACTGCGTATGGAGATCGACTCGCGCCCCGAGGAGATCGACAACGTGGAGCGCGTCGTCCGCCGCCTCGAGATCGAAGAGATGGCGCTGGCGAAGGAAACCGACGCTGCGTCGAAGGACCGCCTCGAGCGCCTGCGCAGCGAGCTGGCCGACGAGAAGGAAAAGCTGGCCGGCCTGACCGCGCGCTGGGAAAACGAAAAGGGCAGCATTGATAGCTTGCGCGAGCTGAAGGAAGAGCTGGATAACCTGCGTCGCGAATCCGAGATCGCTGAGCGCGAGGGCGACTTCGCCAAGGTTGCCGAACTGCGCTACGGCCACATCCCGGACGTGGAGAAGAAGCTGGCTGAGGCTGAGGAGACCGTGGCCGAGCAGCAGGAAGGCATGATGCTGACTGAGGAGGTCACGCCGGATACGATCGCCGACGTGGTGTCCGCCTGGACCGGCGTGCCCGCGGGCAAGATGCTGCAGGGCGAGACCGAGAAGCTGCTGAACATGGAGCTTGTGCTGGGTGGCCGCGTAGTTGGCCAGAACAGTGCGGTCGACGCGGTGTCCGATGCGGTGCGCCGTGCGCGCGCCGGGGTAGCGGATCCGAACCGCCCGACCGGTTCCTTCCTGTTCCTGGGCCCGACGGGCGTGGGTAAGACGGAGCTGGCGAAAGCTCTGGCCGACTTCCTCTTCGACGACGAGACCGCCATGGTGCGCATCGACATGTCGGAGTACGGCGAGAAGCACTCCGTCGCCCGCCTGGTCGGTGCCCCTCCGGGATACGTTGGCTACGACGCTGGTGGTCAGCTGACCGAGGCAGTCCGGCGCCGCCCATACACAGTGGTGCTGTTCGACGAGGTGGAGAAGGCTCACCCGGACGTGTTCGACGTGCTGCTGCAGGTGCTGGACGAAGGTCGCCTGACCGACGGCCAGGGTAGGACCGTGGATTTCCGCAACACGATCCTGATCCTGACCTCGAACCTTGGCGCCGGCGGCACCGACGAGGAAGTCATGGAGGCTGTGAAGCGCGCCTTCAAGCCGGAGTTCATCAACCGACTGGATGACGTGCTGCTCTTCGAGCCCCTGTCGTCTGACCAGCTGAAATCCATCGTGTCTATCCAGGTGGGCGCTCTGGCAGAGCGCCTTGCGGCCCGTCGTTTGATCCTGGATGTTACTGATGACGCCCAGTCGTGGCTGGCAGAGCACGGCTACGATCCTGCCTACGGCGCCCGGCCGCTACGCCGCCTGATCCAGAAGGCGATCGGCGACCAGCTGGCCAAGAAGCTACTGGCCGGCGAGGTGCGCGATGGCGACACGGTGCGCGTGGACGTTGACCGCAGCGGCGAGGCTGGTGTGGCTGGTGGTGGTGCTGGTGTGGCTGGCGTGGCTGGCGGTGGTGCTGGTGTGGCTGGCGGTAGTGCTGGCGCTCCGGGGTTGGCCATCACTTCCCTGGGAGCCACCGACGGCGAGGCCTAATGACTGGTTATTAGCCTCTGACCTGCGCAAACGTCCCACCTGTTTCGGGTGGGGCGTTTTGCTCTGTTTTGGCAGAAGAGGCTTGTGGGGGGTGGCGGGGTAGAGGGGTGCAGAGGGGTGTGGAGGAGGTGCGGAGGGGTGTGGAGGAGGAGAATGTCGTTAGAACGGGAATGCGTCGGCGCCGTCGCTGGCTCTCTAGAATCCAAAACCTTCTGACCTGCACTTATGTGGTAATAAAAATGGACCCCACTAACGTATTCCCGTTCTAGCGACATCTGCGGGTAAAGAAGTCCGATCTAGCGACATCTGCAGGCGTGCATGGGGGATTGGCGTCCAGGCTGTGTCGAACTGGTCCCAAGTTGGACGCCTCGGTGGGGTTAAGTGTCGGAAAAGTTGCAAAATGCTCGGAGGCGTACCGGCAAGAAGGACCTGAAAGCTCCCTGACCTGCATATTTACATTAATGACAAGTTATGCCAATAGCGTTCTGCAACTTTTCCGACATTTACCAAAGGTGGAGTGCGGTTCCGGAGGGGTGAGGTGTGGGGCGGTGAGGCGGCGGGGTTGGGGGCTAATTGGCGCGTGGTGACTGGGATTAGTCCACGTGGTCAGCGACCTCGACGTTGTAGTGGACGTTGTCGCCATCAACGGAGTCCACGGTGACATCAACGCTGATGGAATCGCCAGAATGATGCAGCTTGCACTCTAACTTCGCGCCCTCTTCTGCCTTCAGTCCGCTAGGGCACTCGATGCGCTCGGGCTTGCGACCAACCTCTTTCTCTAGGGAATCGGAGATACCCTTCTCCACTTCTTCCTTGGCGACTTCCCGATCGCCAAGCAAGGAGCAGGCACTCAAGCCAGTGATAGCCAGCGCGCCGGTAAGGAAGGCTGCGCCGATGCGCCTCGACATGCGGGTAGAAATGCCGGCAGAAGTGCGGGAAGAAGTGCCGGCAAAGGTGCGGGTGATGTTCATGGGGTCGCGGTCTCTTTCTCTTGTTTGTGGTCAAGCATTCGTGGTGTGGGATGCCAGGCGCTGGCGTTATGTTCCTCGAGTGTGAACTGCTACACAGTCCGAACTTACCGCACACACAGCTTCAGCACCGGGGTTCGGCAAGCTCACAGCACCGGGGCTCGGCAAGCTCGCAGCACCGGGGCTCCACCAGTACCGCCGCTGGGGTGTCGGCCGGGTGGAACGAGGGGGCGTCAAGAATAAGGTGCGATAAGCTACCAGAACCAACAAGGCGCGCAGAGCAAAAAGAGAATACACACAGAATAGAAAAGGGGAGCCTGCATGGACTTTACGGTCTTTGACCTACTGATGGACGTCGGCATGATTTCGGTGCTGTTGATTATCGGTACGTTCATGAGGCGCCACTTCGAGTGGTTCCGCAACCTGCTATCCCCGCTCCGATCACCGCAGGCCTGCTAGGACTGATCTTCGGCCCGGAGGTGCTGGGGTGGATGCCGTTCTCCGGCGCGCTGGGCGATTATTCCACGGTGCTGATCGCGGTGGTGTTCGCCTCCATGCCATACAGCATGACCTTCGCCTCCAAGGATGCTTCGAAGGCGAAGAACATGTGGGTCTTCTCGACCTCCATGTTCCTGGGCCAGTGGGGGCTGTTTATCCTGCTTGGCCTGCTGCTTTTCGCTCCGGTATTCGGCACCCCGGAGTGGTTCGGCATGATGCTGCCCGTCGGTTTCGTCGGCGGATTCGGTACTGCCGCGGCCGTCGGTGGCGCGTTTGGGGATATGGGTGCGGACGCCGCCATGTCCCTGGGCTTCACCTCAGCGACCGTCGGCACGCTGGCCGCCATCATTGGTGGAATTATCTTCGCGAACTGGGGTATCCGCACAGGCCGGACGTCCACGCTGCCAGAGAAACTGCCGTGGGAGCTGCGCTCTGGCCATATCGAGGATGAGGACAAGCAGCCCTCCATTGGCCGCGCCACCACGAACCCCTCCTCGATTGAGCCGCTGGCTCTGCACGCGGGCTTCATCGTCGTGACCGTCATGTTCGCCTACATCGGCCAGCAGATCATTGGCCACTTCTTCCCGGAAGTATCGGTGCCTCTGTTCGCCCTGGCTTTTGTGGTGGGCATTGGCGGCAAGGTGTTCCTGCACGTCATTAAGCGCCCGAAGTACTTGGACCAGCAGACGGTGAAGTCCATCTCAGGCGCGTCGACGGACTTCATGATCGCCTTCGGTATCGCCTCCATTAAGCCGGACGCGGTGGCGGACTTCCTAGTGCCGCTGCTGATCCTGTTCGTCCTGGGCATTGCATACTGCTGTGTTTTCTTCTTCGTCTTCGCCCCGCTGTTCTTCGGCGACCAGTGGCTGGAGCGCGGCATCTTCGGCTGGGGCTGGGCAACCGCGGCCGTGGCCACGGGTATCGCGCTGCTGAAGATCGTGGATCCGGACCTGAAGTCCGGCACGATGAACGAATACGGCATCGCCTACGTGGGCTTCGCACCCTTTGAAATTGGCATGAACATCGTTGCCCCCATCGCCGTGATCGCCGGGTTTACCTGGGGTATCGGCGGAATCGCAACCGTCTTCGCGATAGCGGTTATCCTCTTCGCCGCTTTCCGGGGATGGTTCCCCAAACGCACCGGCAGACGGCCTGGAAAGGCATCAGCGCACTAGGGGCCCTAGACTTGGCAACTATGAGCAACTCTTCTGCGCAACAGCAGCCCGCCAGCCCCTTCGTCTCCGGTGAGGAGATGCTGGAGGCTTTCCAGCGGGGCGAACGCATGACCGTGATCGACTCGCACTGGGCGCGCACCGAAAACAGCGCCTGGGAAGCCTACGTCGGGCAGCACATCCCCGGCGCCATGTTCTGCAACCCCTTGGTGCACTTGGCCTCTATCCCGTCCCGCCACAAGGGCCGCAACCCGCTGCCCGAGCCTGAGCGACTGCAGAAGAGCTTTGATGATTGGGGCATTACGGATGGTCGCCCTGTGTACATTTATGACGCCGGCGCCAACCTCTATGCGGCTCGCGCATGGTTCATTTTCCGCTGGGCAGGCGTGCAGAACGTCCGCATCCTGGACGGCGGCACCGGCGCATGGGAGGCCGCGGGCGGGGACGTTGCCGGTGGTATCGGCGCCCTGCGCGGCCGCGGAAACGTGGAAGTTCGCCCGGGCAGCATGCCCACCCTGAACCTCGAGGAAGTGGACGAGTGGCGTGAACAGCGCATCTTGGTGGATGCCCGCGAGCGCTCCCGCTATTCCGGCCAGAAGGAACGCTTCGACCACCAGGCGGGGCGCATCCCCGGGGCAATCAACATCCCGGTCAAGGAGCTTTTCAACAATCACAGCACGCGCGATAGTAGCGCCAGTGGCCGGGTGAAGACTCCGGAGGAGATCCGCCAGATCCTCGCGGACAACGGTGTGACCAGTGGCGATGACGTGTGCGTGTACTCCGGCTCTGGGCTGCACTCCTCGCTGTTTATCGCAGCGATGGAATACGCAGGCCTGCCCGGGGCAAAGAACTTCGTCGGCGGATGGTCGCAATGGTCCGCTTCTTCCTCGCGCCCCATCGAGCGCGACTAGACTCTGCGGATATGGATCCTGTTGTGACCCCGCTGCCGGGAACCGCCACCAGTCTTTCCTCCGTACCCGATCCCGTTCTCGCCACCGGTACCATCGGTGCTGGTGTTGCGGTGATTCCGGATGCTGGCGTGGAAGTTGTGCAAGTGGTCGCGCCCGTCAGCGGGGTGGCCAGGCGGGTGGCGCCGCACATGTTCGTGATCCAGACCCAGCGCGCGGAGGGGGACGACGGCAGCGACGGCCAGCCGTCGGTTTTCATGCAACTGGGAGTGGACACGGGTCGCCTGAACGGCCAGGGCTTCGACCTGCACATCCAAGAGGGCGACATCGTCCGCCAAGGCACTCCCATATGTACGTACACCCCCAGGGAATTGGGCCGGATGGGGTTCGACCCGATAGTGATGGTGGTGGGGTTGCAGATGGGGGCGTCCGAAATAAAAGTAGACGTGATCCCCGGCGAACCAGTTATGGGCGGCGACAACCTGTTCTGGGTGTAGGGGACGCACAAGGCACAATGGTATAAACGCACAATGGCGCGTAGGTTTCTAAGCTTCTTTTCGGTCGTTGGCATGCTGCTGGGGATGTCCCGTGCGGTGGATCTGCTGACCCCGCAGCAGCTGCAGATTGTCGCTGGAATTTACTTCGCGCTACTAGTGGCGCTGCAGGCCTGGCCACTGTTCACAACGCAGCGCGGCAACTATGGGCACCGGCGGCACCCGGTGAACCGCATGTACACCTGGCTGGGCAGCATCGGTCTGGCCGGCACGCTGCTGCTGGCGCTGGTTTTCTACGCGTATTCTTCGATCTGGTTGATCACTCTGGCGGGGTCGTTGATGTTTACGGGCATCGTCGGGGCGGGGGTGTTGGCGTTCTTCGCTACGCCGTGGAACGACTGGTCAACCCGCCGCGGCTTTGCCGATGAGGAAGACCCCTACGCCCGTGAGGACGAGCCCGTGAAGGACGTGTGGGATAACTCGTTTAGCGCCTAGGGGGCGGGCTCGGGGCTGGCGGGTTACGGGCGGGCTTCTACAGTCCGTGCTTCCGGTTGATCAGCCAGTGCATCGCTGCGGTCGGCAGCACGCGCGAGAGAGGGAAAACCACCGGCGCCATTGAGCCCGTCGCGTACAAGGGTTTCGGGCGCGCGGCGGTGATGGGCTTGAGGATTTCCTCGGCCACGCGCTCGGCGGAGATGCCGTTGGCCTCGTTGTTATCCAGGTTCTTCAGCATGGTGGTGAACTCCGCGCCATAGGGGCCGTCCAGGTCGACGTATTTTGTGCGCCGGGCGGACAGTCCGGTGTTGATGGATCCGGGTTCGACGACGGAGATGCCCACCCCGTACGGCCGTACCTCGCGCCGGGCGGCGAATGCGAAGCCCTTGATTGCGGCCTTTGAGGCGACGTAGCTGCTGCGGTAGGCCAGCGGGAAGCTGCCTAGCATCGAGCCGACCATGACGATGCGCCCGGCCCCCCGTTGCCGCATTTCCGGAAGGATTTTCTTTGTGACGCCAACCTGTCCCAGCACGTTGATCTCAAACAGACGGTGCAGGGCATCGTCGGGGAGCTCCTCCAGGGGGCCGGATTGGCTTTCGCCTGCGTTGTTAACCAGCACGGTGGGCGGGCCGAAGCGGAGGGCGCTGGCGGCGAACTCGTCGATGCTGGCGGGGTCGGCGAGGTCGAGGGGGAGGTAGTCCACCCCGTCGACGGGGTCGGTGATGGTGTCGGGGTTGCGGCTGGTGCCGATGATGCGGTCGGGGGCGTAGGAGTGGGCGCCGGTGTGGGTGCTGGAACGGGCGCCGGTGTGGGTGCTGGCTTTGAGCTGGGCAAGGGCGGCGACGGTCGCGCGACCGATGCCGGAGGAGGCCCCGGTGACAATCGCCACGCCACCGTTGACGGCGGGTAGGGAGGTGTGGGGAAGGAAGCTAGGAAGTTTTGCCATGCTCAATATTTTGGCGGCTGTGGTGGGGGTATGTTGCCGGAATGCGATTTTCCTCATTGTCTGGATTCTTTAGTGATCCGCCACACGACCGCTATGATGTGGGAGAAAACTGCATATACTTTTGCCGCTTTTAGCTGTGGTGGGAGAGGCCCGGCGCCCGACGCGCGCCGGCCGCCGACGGAGCAATTCCTCCCCGGGACACTCTCAGGCCCCAAGTACCGTCGCAGTGAGGCAACTCTGGAAAGACCTGCGCGCAGTCGTGTGCACGCGGGCGCCGAAGGAGAAAAGCCGGGTTTCCCGGGTGAAGCTCTCAGGCACAAGCGACAGAGTGGGGAGGGCTCCCTTTAACGACCGTGCACTTACGACCGGAAAGTCCCTAAAAGCCATGTCAACTGCAGCTACTCGCCGCAATTCCGCCCCCTTCGTCCAGCGCCACATTGGCCCGAACCAGGCTGATACCCAGGAGATCCTGTCTTACCTGGGCTACGAATCCACCGCCGCGCTGGCTGACGATGCCCTGCCGAAGTCCATCCGCCAGGCCGACCCGATCGGCCTGCCGGACGCTCTGGATGAGACGGACACCCTGGCCGCCCTGCGCGCTTTCGCTGATAAGAACGTGCAGAAGCAGCAGCTGATCGGCAATGGCTACTACGATACGATCACCCCGGCCGTGATCCGCCGCAACGTGGTGGAGAACCCGGGCTGGTACACGGCCTACACCCCCTACCAGCCGGAGATTTCCCAGGGCCGCCTCGAGGCTCTGCTGAACTTCCAGACGATGGTGCAGGACCTGACCGGTCTGCCGGTCGCCGGTGCCTCGCTGCTGGACGAGGCCACCGCTGTGGCCGAGGCCGTGCAGTTGATGGCCCGCGGCAATGCGAAGGCCTTCAAGAAGGGCGGCGCGGTGCTGCTGGATTCCTCCCTGCACCAGCAGTCCATCACCGTCACTCTGGCGCGCGCCGAAGCCGCGGGCATTCCGGTGGAGGTCGTTGACCTGGACGGCGACAACGACAATGACACTGACGGCAATAGCGCTGGCGCCGTGTTCGAAAACTACGAAAACCCGGTTGGCGTGGTGCTGTCCAACCCGGGCTCCACGGGTCGCGTGCGCGACCTGTCCAGCCTGATCTCAGCAGCAAAGGAGACCGGCGCCCTGGTAACGGTCGCCTGCGACCTTCTGGCCCAGGTGCTGCTGACCTCCCCGGGCTCCCAGGGCGCGGACATCGCCGTCGGCTCCGCTCAGCGCTTCGGCGTGCCACTGTTCTTCGGCGGCCCGCACGCCGGCTTCATCTCCTGCACCGAGGCGCTGCAGCGTAAGCTGCCGGGCCGCATCGTGGGCGTATCCGTGGATGCCGAGGGCACCCCGGCCTACCGCCTGGCCCTGCAGACCCGCGAGCAGCACATTCGCCGCGACAAGGCCACCAGTAACATCTGCACCGCCCAGGCTCTGCTGGCCGTCGTCGCCGGTTTCTACGCGGTCTGGCACGGTCCGGCCGGCCTGCGCGCCATCGCCGAGGGTATCCACGCTCGCGCGACCGCCCTGGCCGTCGGTCTGTCCGAGGCTGGCCTGACGCTGGCGCACGACACATTCTTCGACACCGTCACCGTTGACGTGTCTGGTTCTTCTCTTGGGGACGCCCCTTCGGCTCTGCGCGCTGCAGCCGAGGCAGGCTACAACCTGCGCCAGGTTAACGATTCCTTCGTCGGCATCTCTGTCGGCGAGTCCACCACGGACGAGGACATCGCCAAGCTGATTGAGGTTCTGGGATCCCGCACCGGCGAGGTCACCTCCGCAGGCTTTGACATCACCGCCGGCCCGCTGGCCGAGGCTGGCGTGCTGCGCCCGGCTGACGAGGAGATCCTGACCCACCCGATCTTCACCTCCATCGACTCCGAGACCCAGATGATGCGCTACATGCGCAAGCTGGCTGACCGCGACCTGGCGCTGGATCGCACGATGATCCCGCTGGGCTCCTGCACCATGAAGCTGAACGCGGCCGTCTCTATGGAGCCGATCACCTGGCCGGGCTTCGCGGGCATCCATCCGCAGGTCCCGGCCGAGCAGGCCCAGGGCTGGCTGGAGCTCATCGAGGATCTGGAGGAGCGCCTGGCGAAGATCACCGGCTACGCCAAGGTCTCCGTCCAGCCGAATGCGGGCTCCCAGGGCGAGTTCGCGGGTCTGCTGGCGATTCACCGCTACCACCAGTCCCGTGGCGATGACCAGCGCGATATCGTTCTGATCCCGGCTTCCGCCCACGGCACCAACGCTGCCTCCGCCGCACTCGCCGGCCTGAAGGTTGTGGCCGTGAAGAACGCCGAGGATGGCTCCATCGACGTGCCGGACCTGGAAGCGAAGCTGTCGAAGTACGGCGATCAGACCGCCGCCATCATGCTGACCTACCCCTCCACCCACGGCGTGTTCGAGGAGCAGGTCCGCGACGTCTGCCAGAAGGTGCACGAGGCCGGCGGCCAGGTGTACGTCGACGGCGCTAACCTGAACGCCCTGGTCGGCCTGGCCCAGCCGGGCGAGTTCGGCGGCGACGTATCCCACCTGAACCTGCACAAGACCTTCACCATCCCGCACGGCGGTGGTGGCCCGGGCGTTGGCCCGGTCTGTGTTGCCGAGCACCTGATCCCGTTCCTGCCGACCGACCCGAACGCCGATGTGGTTGAGGGCGACGCCGCACTGCAGACCGGCCAGCCGGTCTCCGGCGCCCGGTACGGCTCCGCTGGCGTGCTGCCGATCACCTGGTCCTACATCGCCCTGATGGGTGACGAGGGGCTGACCGAGGCCTCCCGCATGGCGCTAGTGAACGCCAACTACGTTTCCCGCAAGCTGGAGGAGTACTTCCCCACGCTGTACAAGGGCGACACCGGCCTAGTGGCCCACGAGTGCATCCTGGATCTGCGCGAGCTGACGAAGGCCTCCGGCATCACCGCCGAGGACGTGTCCAAGCGCCTGATGGACTTCGGTTTCCACGCCCCGACCCTGGCCTTCCCCGTCGCCGGCACCCTCATGGTTGAACCGACGGAATCGGAGGACAAGGAAGAGCTGGACCGCTTCATCGAGGCGATGATCACCATCCACGGCGAGATCCAGGAGGTTATCGACGGCAAGGTCACCGCCGAGCAGTCCGTTCTGCGCCACGCGCCGTTTACCGCTTATTCTGTTGTGCGGGACGACTTCGAGGAAGCTGTATCCGGTGGACACTTCAGCCGCGCTAAGGCCGCCTACCCGGTGGCAAGCTTGCGGCACACCAAGTACTTCACCCCCGTGCGTCGTATCGACAATGCCTATGGCGACCGCAATCTCGTGTGCACCTGCCCGCCCCTGGAAGACTTCGCGATCAACGAAGACTAGGGATAGCTGGAGCTGAGGGCGTCACAAAGAGAAGAAGGAGAGCAAGAGATGACCGAACTTAAAAAGACCGCGCTGTATGGCGTGCACCAGAAGCTAGATGCGCGCTTCACCGACTTCGGCGGTTGGGACATGCCGCTGAAGTACGGCAGTGAGCTCGACGAGCACCACGCGGTGCGCAACGCCGTGGGCGTATTCGACCTATCCCACATGGGCGAAGTTCGCGTGACCGGCCCGCAGGCGGCGGAGTACCTGGACCACGCGCTGATCTCCAAGCTGTCGGCAGTGAAGATCGGCAAGGCGAAGTACTCGATGATCTGCACCGAATCCGGCGGCATCATCGACGACCTGATCACCTACCGCTTGGGCGAGAACGAGTTTCTGATCGTGCCCAACGCGGGCAACGTCGACAACGTGGTTTCCGCACTGCAGAGCCGTACCGATGGCTTTGAGGTAGAGATCAACAACGAGTCCGATCAGACCTCCATGATCGCCGTGCAGGGTCCGAAGGCAGCAGCGGCGATGCTGGAGATCGTGGAAAACGTGGTGGAGGCTCCCGAGGCCTCCGGCGCTGGCGAGACCGTCGCCGAGGCCATCGAGGGGCTGGGTTACTACGCGGCATTCAAGGGAATCGCCGCAGGTCAGCCCGTGCTGGTGGCGCGCACCGGCTACACCGGCGAGGACGGCTTCGAGCTGATCGTGGACAACGACGGTGCGGAGGCCGTGTGGACCAAGGCGATGGATCAGGCCGCGCAGCTGGGTGGCCTGCCGTGTGGCCTGGCGTGCCGCGACACCCTGCGCCTGGAGGCCGGCATGCCGCTGTACGGCAACGAGCTGTCGCTGAAGCTCAATCCTGTTGATGCAGGCCTGGGGATTCTTGCGGCGACGAAGTCCAAGGACTCTTTCGTGGGGCGGGACGCCATCGTCTCCGCCAAAGACAAGGGCACCGAGCAGACCCTGATCGGGCTGACTGGCGAAGGTCGCCGTGCTGCCCGTGGCGGATACGAAGTGTTCGCAGCGGACGGCGAGAAGGCCATCGGCACCGTAACCTCCGGCGCGCTGTCGCCGACGCTGGGCCACCCGGTGGCCATGGCATATGTATCGAAGTCCGCCGTGAACTCCGGCGCCGCTGCCGAGGGCGCGACGGTGGAAGTGGATATCCGCGGAAAGCGCTACGAATACAAGGTAGTGGCGCTGCCGTTCTACTCGCGCGAGAAGTAAGCGCGAGAAGTAACCAAAAGGGGAGTCTGCCCGCTGGTGTATGGTTTGGGCAGATAACTACAGAAAATTTTTAAACGAGAGGCTAAAGAAAATGACTGCACTGCCAACTGACTTCCTGTATTCCGAGGAGCACGAGTGGGTTAACACCTCCGCTGTCGTGGAGGGTGAGACCGTGCGCGTGGGCATCACCCACATCGCTACTGAGGCTCTGGGCGACATCGTCTTCGTCGAACTGCCCGAGGTCGGTACCGAGGTTGAGGCCGGTGAGGCCTTCGGCGAGGTTGAGTCCACCAAGTCCGTCTCTGACATCTACGCACCGGTTTCCGGCGAGGTCGTCGCTGTTAACGAGGCTCTGGAAGACAACGCAGGCCTGATCAACGAGGATCCCTACGGCGAGGGCTGGCTGTACGAGGTTAAGGTGACCGAGGCAGGCGAGCTGATGGACGCCGAGGCTTACCAGGCGGCCAACGAATAAAAACCCTCTCCGTATTCCGTAGTTTATGGTCGGTTCCATTGTCGCTTTGATCGTCGGCTTGGCCCTGCTGGGTCTTGCCGTGTGGTTGCTGCTGCGCGCAAAAGCTGCTGGGGATCCCTCCGTTGAGGGGCTCGAGCCGCCCGCGCATGCCGAGCATTCCGCCGAAGGCAATGCTGACTACTACCCGGGCGCTGACTACGAGCCCGAGGGGGAGGACGGCGCTGCGTTTGATGGCGCCGAGTTTGACGGCGCTGCGTTTGATGACGCCGAGTATGACGGCGCTGCGTTTGATGACACCGACGCCGAATATGACGATGGCGACTACGCCGAGTACGAGGGTGGGGAGTACGAAGAATACGACGGCGCTGCGTTTGATGGCGCCGAGTATGACGGCACCGACTATGAGGGCGACCTCGAAGATAACGCTGAGCCCGAAGAAGCTGGATCAGAGGTAGTCGCAGCCACGCCCGCGTCCACGTCCGGGATGGCGGGTTTCGGTTTTCCCCGGAGGCGGCGTCGTCAATGGGCGATCGACAACGGCTTCGAATACACGAAGGAAGACAGCGAGCTGGCGCGCGCCTGGCCCGTCGCCATCACCGGCGCGCAGCACGGCCGCGTGCCTATGCTGCGAGAGGTTGTCAGCGGATTCGTCGACGGCCACCAGGTGCACATTGGCGACATGGGATCCTCCACGCTCATGGCGATGCGTCGGGTGGAGGAATCCCCAGTTCAGGTGCTGTATTCCGCGGGAAGTGCGCAGCCCGCAGGGATGCGCCGAACCGACTTGCTAGACCAGCCGCCGTTCGCCGCATACACCACCGACGTCCGCGCTCTGGACCGCATGCTGGACGCCCGCGTGGAAGATGCCCTCGCCGCCTTGTCGCAGGTAGCCACCGACGTGGCATGGGGACAGAACTGGACCGTCGTGCGCGTATCTCGCAAGCTGGATTTCCACGTGTGGGAGGCGATCTTGCCACGGCTGCGCTCCCTGGTGGATGCAGCGATGGTGCTGCCCCCGGCACAGACAAGCGCCCCGCTGGAGATGCTCTACGCCGACCAGCTGCGCCCCCAGCCCGGTGGACCACTGCAGATGCACACCGACGATCCTCTGAACCAGGAGGAGATCGAGGAACAGGCCGCCGAGACGTCCTCCCGTCGCGCGCACCTGCGGGCCGTTCCGGATGGTGCCGAGGATGCGGAAGGTAGTGACGCCCACGCGTCCGCCGCTGGCGAAGGTTCAGGCGCGCAGACCGGGCAAGCTGGAGCTGGGCAAGCCGGGCAGGCTGGGCGCGCAGAGCGCAGCGAGGAAGCCGCCGCGCACGCCGAAGTGCCGAACCCAGAGCGCCCCGACATCACCCGGCCCGCCGAGCCAGTGGCTTTCCCCTCCCGCGCCCATGCGCGCTGGGAAGGTGGCGATACGGGCAGCTTCGACAGCTTTGCCGTGGGAGATTACGACGATGCGGACGACGACGTGCACGCAGGACGCAGACGCCGCCGCGACGGAGGCATCCCCCGCCTGGGCGAAGACCCGGAGCACATGAGCGCGCATGCCTCCCAATATGCGCAGGTCATCCGCGATGACGCGGAAGAGGCCACCATTTTCGAGGAAGTCGAGGAAACCAAGTCCACCGCAATTCGACTGTCTCCTGTGACGCAGCGTCGGCGGAGCGGTGGGCGTCATCGCGCACCAGAGGCACGCCACGCCCGCCCCGAACCCATCGAACCGATCGAGTACGAAACCGTCGACGGCGAGGTCGTCGAAGACGACCAGCAGTAAGCCCCACCGGGGCAAAGACAACGGCACAGACCAGAAGGAGCAACCGCAATGATCGATGAAGCCAAGAAGCAGCGCCTCGCTGAGCTCGTAAAGGAGCTGGCGGTGGTGCACGGGCGCGTGACCCTTTCCTCCGGCAAGGAGGCCGACTACTACGTTGACCTGCGCCGCGCCACTCTGCACCACGAGGCCTCGCCGCTGATCGGCGAGCTGCTGCGCGAGCTGACCGCCGACTGGAATTACGACCACGTCGGCGGGCTGACCCTTGGGGCGGATCCGGTGGCGACGGCGATTATGCACGCGGGTTCGGCGGGCGCGGCAGGGCGCGACATCGACGCGTTCGTCGTGCGCAAGGAAGCCAAGAAGCACGGCATGCAGCGCCGCATCGAAGGCCCGGACATTGAGGGCAAGCGCGTGCTGATCGTCGAGGATACGACGACCACCGGCAACTCCCCGCTGACCGCTGTCGCTGCAGCTCGCGAGGCTGGCGCGACCGTTGTTGGCGTGGCCACCGTCGTTGACCGCGCGACTGGCGCCAAGGATGTTATTGAGGCCGAGGGAGTCGAGTACCGCTCTCTGCTGGGCCTGTCCGACCTGGGGCTTGCCTAGTAATTTTTATGACGCCGACCTCCCCCGAATCACACGATAAACCCGGACCGACGGAGTGGCTGGAGCATCCTCGCGGGGTGCGCAGCTGGGAAGATGAACACCCTGGCCAGCCCCGCCCGACGGATCCGCGCTTCGACTCCGAGCTGCTGGATGCCGGGGACACGCGCAACGTGGTGGATGCTTACCGGTACTGGAAGCAGTCCGCGATTATTGCGGACATTGATACGCGCCGGCACGCACTGCACATTGCCATCGAGAACTTCGAAAACGACTCGAACATCGGCACCGTCGTGCGCACTGCGAATGCCTTCGCGGTGGATACCGTGCACATTGTTGGGCGGCGGCGGTGGAACCGGCGGGGAGCGATGGTCACCGATCGCTACCAGCACTTACAGCACCATGCGACGGTCGGGGAGGTGCTGGAATTCGCCGCCCAGGAGGGGCTAGTTGTGGTGGCCGTGGATAACACCCCGGGGTGCGTTCCGCTGGAGACCGCTGAATTGCCGGAGCGGTGCCTGCTGCTGTTTGGCCAGGAGGGGCCGGGTGTGACCCAGGAGGCGCAGGACGCTGCGCGGATGACGGTCTCTATTGCTCAGTTTGGTTCGACGCGGTCCATTAATGCAGGTGTGGCGGCTGGGATTGCGATGCATGCGTGGATCCGCCAGCACGCGGATCTGTCTCAGGCCTGGTAGCCGGGCCCGGCAGTCTGGTAGCTGGGCCTGGTGGCCCGGCTCAGCCCAGCCCGGCGGCCCGGTGGCCCGGCCCAGCAGCCTGGTTGTTAGTGCCCTGCTGCTGGCCTGCCAGTCTGTCAGTCTTCCCCTAATTCCGCCTAGTCAGGTTCTGGATGTCCAAAATGTCGGAAAAGTGGTATTTCTTCGGAGTCATCGCCGAGACTCGACCGAATAAAACGTTCTGACCTGCACATTTACATTACTGCGAATAGTCACCAATAACGTTTTGCAACTTTTCCGACACTTAGCCATTCTGCGCTGCCTATTCTGCAACTTTTCCGACACTTAAGTCTCCTGGGTTGCAAGATTTCCGACATTCCGGTCTCTATATGGGCTTGCCTGGGCTTGCTTGGGTTTGCATGGGGTGTTTGCGAGGCGTGCATGGGGCTGCATTGGACTATTCGAGTGCCAAATGTCGTTAGAACGGGAATCTGTCGGCTTTGAGGAGGTGGAAATGGGGATCTAGCTCGCCAAATGTCGCTAGATCGGGAATCTGTGGAAGCAAAAGGTTGGCACCGAAAATTAGAAACGCTTTGACCTGCATGTTTGAGTAAATGAAAAGGGTTGCCCTTAACGGATTCCCGTTCTAGCGACATTTGCCGTTCTGCGGACGGATGAAATCCCGATCTAGCGACATTTGCTACCCCGTGGGCTCGCGCAATCCCGATCTAGCGACATTCCACGCCAGATAGAGCCAGCAGGATGATGGCTAGACTGGTTCGCAAAGCGCTACAACCGAGTGAGGTGTGCAAAGTGTTTAATCTTCCCGGCAAGGGTAAGCGGGATAGCAAGCCGGCTCAGGGAGGCCGGAGCCCTGCAGAGGAGACTCAGGTTCCTGCGGAAGAGTCGACTATTTCTGCAGGTCAAAAGGGTTCTGAAGTGGGGGAGAGTGTAGCCGTGGCGCAGGGGCAGGTCGCGGCTGAACCGGCGGAAGAGCAGGCCGCGGTTGGTGACCCGGCGGGAGAGCAGGCCGTGGCGCAGGGGCAGGTCGCGGCTGAACCGGCGGAAGAGCAGGCTGGGGTTGGCAAACCGGCGGAAGAGCAGGCTGCGGCTACAACCCAACCAACCCAACCAACCCAACTCACCCACACACCTCAACCAACCCACCCCACCCAGGAATTCAGGGAGCGCTGGGATCACCGCGCAGACCTCGCCTACCAGGCGGTTTACGAGCGCCACGCCAGCCGGCTCTGGGGCATCCCCCGCACTACGCTGGGGATTATCGCCTGGCCGCCGACCACTCGCGACCGGCTGTTCGTCCGCTGGCACTACTGGTGGCAGGCTCACTACATCGACAACCTCATCGATGCAGCCGTCCGCCGCCCCACCACGTCGCGGATTCACGCGATCCGCCGCCACCTCCGCGCCATGCGCATCCGCAACATCTCCCGCCTGTCTGCCAATAACTACTACGACGACAAGGCATGGCTCGCCCTCGCCCTCCAGCGCGCTGCGAACGAGCCGAAAATCAACGCCAAGCTCAACGCCGCCCGCGACCTGGAACCGCTGGTAGAAAACATTTTCGAGGGTGTGGACAGCCTCACGGGCGTGCTGCCGTGGCGCACGAACGAGACTTTCTACAACGTCCCCACCAACGGCCCCGCCGCGATCCTGGCTGCCCGCAATGGCGACATCGAGACCGCGGAGCGCCTGGTCGACTGGACCTTCGACAACCTCATCAACGAAGACGGCCTGGTCATGGACGGCATCCACATGCGGATGGCCGGCCCGGAGCCCGTCACCGCGCTGCACCCTTATTGCCAGGGCGTGATGCTGGGCGCATGCGTGGAGCTCGCCCGCGCGCGCAGGCGTGCAGCTGGTGTGGGGGATGAGGAGGTCTCAGATGTGGGCGTCAAAGAAATAACCCGCATTCATGGCCTGCTCCGCGCGATCGAGAACCACATGACGGATCACGACGGCGCGATCAATGTGCGCACTGGCGGTGGCGACGGCGGGCTGTTTAATGGCATTCTTGCGCGTTATCTTTCTCTTGTTGTTGAGTGTTTGCCGACGCCAGGTCGGCACGGCACGGAATCTGTAGCCATAGCCCGGCGAATTGTGTTGGCGACAGCCGAGCAGGTGTGGCGCTTCCGACTGGAGGTCGATGGCCTGCCGGTGTTCTCTGCTGACTGGACGAAGGATGCGACGATGCCGCAGGCCGGTGGGCTGGTTGGCGCGACGATTGCGGGGGCGGTGGCGAGCTCCGACATTGCGGAGCGGGATCTGTCTGTGCAGCTTTCCGGGTGGATGCTGATGGAGGCGGCGGCGCGGGTGAGTGCTGCGGGGCGCGGGTGAGTGCTGCGGGGGCGCTCTAGCTGGAGTGACTGCACGGCGTGGGAATTGTGGGCATAATTGTGGGCGGAGACAAACCGGACTTATTCAGGTTCATATCTAAGGAGCATTGAAATGCCTATTGCAACCCCCGACGTGTACCGCGACATGCTGGACAATGCGAAGGAAAACGGCTTCGCATACCCCGCCATCAACTGCACTTCTTCTGAGACCATCAATGCTGCTCTGAAGGGCTTTGCGGATGCGGAGTCCGACGGCATCATCCAGTTCTCTACCGGCGGTGCCCAGTTCGGTTCCGGTCTGGCCGTGAAGAACATGGTTGCGGGTGCGGAGGCGCTGGCTGCGTTTGCTCACCAGGCTGCTAAGCACTACGGCGTGAACGTTGCCCTGCACACCGACCACTGCCAGAAGGAAGTTCTGGACGGGTACGTTCGCCCGCTGATGGAGATCTCCCGCAAGCGTGTGGAGGCTGGCGAGAACCCGCTGTTCCAGTCCCACATGTGGGACGGCTCCGCCATCCCGATCGACGAGAACCTGCAGATCGCCCAGGAGCTGCTGGCGGATGCACAGAAGGCCAAGATCATCCTCGAGGTTGAGATCGGCGTTGTCGGTGGCGAGGAAGACGGCGTGGAGGCCAAGGCTGGCGCTAACCTGTACACCACCGAAGAGGACTTCCTGAAGACTGTCGATGCCCTGGGTACCGGCGAAAACGGTCGCTACCTGCTGGCCGCTACCTTCGGTAACGTCCACGGCGTGTACAAGCCGGGCAACGTGAAGCTGCGCCCGGAGGTTCTGGACATGGGCCAGAAGGTTGCAGAGAAGAAACTGGGCCTGGCTGAGGGTTCCAACCCGTTCGACTTCGTGTTCCACGGCGGCTCCGGCTCTGAGAAGGAGAAGATCGAGGAGTCCCTGCGCTATGGCGTGATCAAGATGAACGTTGACACGGACACCCAGTACGCGTTCACCAACCCGGTTGCCCGCCACATGTTCACCAACTTCGATGGTGTGCTGAAGATCGACGGCGAGGTCGGCAACAAGAAGGTTTACGACCCGCGCTCCTACCTGAAGAAGGCAGAGGAAGCTATGTCCGTTCGCGTGGTGGAGGCCTGCAACGACCTGCACTCCGCTGGCACCTCCGTAGCTAAGTAGGCTTCACCGGCACCATGGCAGAACAGATTCGTCGTAGTCGAGACCTCTTCGGCGCGGAGCACCCGGAGGTGCGCCTGCCGCAGGAGCTAGCAAGCTCGGTTCCCGCCGCGGAGGCCGCAGCTGCAGACGCTGATGCCGCAGGCGCAGCAACCCCGCAGTCGCGCGAAGCGCTGGAAGCTGTTGTCTCTGACAACCTGAAGGATTCCGGCGCCTGGGCAGCCCTGGCGGAGGTGCTGCTGGCCGAAGGGCAAGCCGTTCAGGCTTATGCCTGCGCCCGCACCGGCTACCACCGCGGCCTGGATGCCCTGCGTGGCAACGGCTGGCGCGGAACCGGCCCGGTGCCGTGGGATCACGTCCCCAACCAGGGTGTGCTGCGGGCCATTGGTGCCCTCGTACAGACCGCCCGCGCCCTCGGCGAGGACGATGAGGTCGTGCGCTGCCTGAACCTCCTGCACGACTGCGACCCGGCAGCAGCCCCGGCTCTGGGGCTGGATAGCTCGGCAAGCTAACTGGCACAACTGGATAGCCAGGCTGAATTGTTAAGGAACCTCCGAATAAGGAAATGAGCAAGCGCCGTTCATTCTCCCAACCAACGCCCTACCCTGTGGCGAATCGCAACCTCTGCATAGCCGCAGTGGTGGTGGCCATGGTGTGGCTGTCCAGCATCCTCTGGCCGGCGCAGACCACCGCCGCGTGGCCCTTCGTCGCCGAAATCCAGGCGAGCTCGTGGGTCGCCGGGGTGCTCGCCGCGGCCGGCATCGGCATCCTCCGCTCTATTCGCCGCGCGGCGCTGTGCGCGGTTCTAGCTTTATTGGCGGTGTTGGTCGTCCCGCGCGTACCTGCGCCCAATTTTTCGGACGCCCACACTTCCACCCGAGTATTCTCCCTCAACACTTACTGGGGACAAGCCGACGACAAGCGAATTGCCCGTGCCATCGAGGAGCTCAAACCCGATGTCGTCTTCCTCATCGAAACGAATGCGGAGGAAGTGGAAAAGGTCGCGGAACAATCCGGCTATGAACCTTTAACCAAGCCGCGCCCTGGCAACGATCGGGCGGATAATGTTGTGGGCCTGGTGTCGGCGTCATTTAAAGAAAAAACAGGGGCGCACGGCAACATGGTGCGGGGGCTGACTCGCTTCCAAACCCCGCGCGTGAATGCGCCGCTGCACGGCAACAGTGAGTTCGTGGGCGTGCATGCGGTGGCGCCTGCGAAGGACGACCGCAAGGCGTGGGAGCAGGATCTGGCGAGCCTCAGCGATTGGGCGAACTCGCGGCGCCACCTGGTGCTGGCCGGTGACTTCAACGCCACGCGCAGCCACCCGCGCTACCGCGACTTTGAACTCAGCGACTGCACCGGGCACCTGGCGCACACTCCGACGTGGCCGGCGGTATTCCCGGTGATTCGCCTGGACCACATCATGACTACCGGCGAGTGTCTGGGCGGCGGGACGAAGCGGATCCCAGGGACCGACCATCTGGCGGTATGGGCGGACGTGACCACCTAAACTGGCGGGCATGGCAGAACCACGACGGCGGCCACGAACCGCGAAAGAAATGTGGGGCGAGCCGGCCAACCGCCTGCGCCCCGGAGTGCGCGCCGCAGCCCGGAACCTGCGCCGGATCGCCCCGGTGCAGGGCGCAATCCGCGTGCGCGAGGGGTTAGTCTTCGCGATTCAGTGCGCCATCGGCGCTGGCCTGGCGCTGCTTATCGCGGAACAGATCTTTGACCACCAGCAGGCTTTCTTCGCGCCCATCGCAGCGGTGCTGAGCCTGGGGGTGAGCGCCGGTAAACGCCTGCGCCGCGGCTTCGAGCTGGTGTTGGGAGCCTCCGTGGGTGTGGGCATCGGCGATTTGGTGATCAGCAACATTGGCAGTGGCTATTGGCAGGTCTCGGTGGTGGTGCTGTTCGCCATTCTGGCGGCGACATTCGTGGATAAATCAGTCTCCGTGGCTTTCCAGGCCGCTAGTTCCGCTGTGCTGGTGGCGACGATCCTGCCGCCCGGGTCTTCTGGTTCGTGGGACCGCATGATAGACGCGCTGATCGGTGGAGTGATCGGCATTGTGGTGTTGGCGATGGTGCCGAACTCACCGCTGCGCCCGGCTAGGCGGGAGGTATCCGTGCTGGTGTCGAAGGCCTCGCTGGTGATGGATGACGTGGCGCAGGGGATTGCCGAACGCGATGCCTCCAAGATCACCAAGGCTTTGGAGATCGCGCGCGGTACGCAGACGAACGTCAATGCGCTGCTGACCAGTGTGGGCGGCGGGTCGGAGGTCGTGGCGGTCTCGCCGATCTATTGGACGGCCAGGCGGCATGCCAGGACGATGAGCCGCATCCTGGTGCCCGTCGATAACGTCATGCGCAACACGCGTGTGCTGGCGCGCCGGGCGGAGATCATGATTATGGACGAGGTCGATCCCCCGGAGGAAATGGTCGAGCTGATACGCAGTATCTCCAACGAGCTGGGGCAGCTAGGCGCGTTGTTCGCGGAGGGCGGCACGCGCGGCACTCGCGACGAGGCCGTGGAGATCCCGGAGATCGTCCGCGCACTGCAGAAGCTGGGCGCGGAGGCGGACCTACAGGTTGCTGAGGGTACGGGCTTGTCGGGCATGGTCGTGTTGGCGCAGTGCCGGTCGATTATTGTTGACGCCCTGCAGGTCTGTGGCTATTCGCGGGAGTCGGCTATGGCGTTCCTGCGGCCGACAGTGGATAGGCCGTGGCAGCCACCGGAAGTCTGGGGCGACCAGGAGGGATAAGCGGGGGCTACGAGTGGAACCTTAAGAGTGGCGATAGTAGATTCTTAAAGAAGTTGGGGAATTGTTTCCCGCTCCGACTTAATGTCGTCTCACTCGAATATGAGGTGTCTCCTATGATGTTTCTCCGTTCCCGCCGCGCCATGATTGCTGTCGCGGCTGCCTCCAGCCTGGTGCTGACCGCCACGGCTGTCCCACAGTCCCCGTTCTCTCCGGTAGCTGCCCAGGCCGCCACGGCCAACAAGACGCAGGATACGAAGCTGCCAATTAAGTGCACCGTGTTCGCGGCAGGTGGACCTAAGCAGAAAATCCCGATTATCGGGAATGGATTCCAAGAAGATAGGGAATTTACGGGTCAATTTCATGTGACTATGCCCGAACGAGCTGCAGTCGATGAAGTTTTTGAAGCCGGTGTGAACATTGATCCACTGGCGGCATCGCACCCATTGTTGAAGAAGCTGGGAGGTTCCCCTTCCTTTGCTGAAGGAAATGCAAATAATAAGATTCGGTTCGCCGTGAAGGGCGATGTTGAGCTGGTTGACTCGAGCCTTCCGGCTACTCTGGACAAAGGCGTTCTTACCGTCGAAGAGATGATGCAGCCGAGCAGGTCTGGGGATACGGTAACAATTGCTTTCGCACCGCTGAAACTGAAGTTCAAAGCTAAATCGTCTGGGGCGGTTGAAGTTCAAACTCCTGAGGCCTACAGGACGCCGGATGGTTCTGGCCGTGTCCGTAGCAACAACATGTTTCATGGAGAGGGGATTGCAGGAACGGTCTTGTTTTCGACCCCTGGCTTGCGCATTACTTGTTTGACTGATCGATATACTCGACTCGGTGTTACTGCCGTGAAACCTTTGGCTGACTTCAACGAACCCAAATACGCGGACATTGAGGTCAAGCAGCAGGATACGGCTACTGCGAAGAACACCGCGCAGGCTCCAGAGGGAACCACTTACAAGGCGGGTCAGGGGGCTCCGGAATGGGCGACTGTCGGCCAGGACGGCACCGTCACCGTTAAGCCTGGCCTGGATGTGGAACCCGGCAACTACGAGGTTCCGGTTGTTGTCACCTACCCGGACTCTTCCGCGGACAATACCGTAGTGAACGTGACAGTGAAGGTGAAGCCCCTGGCGGAACGGCACGATCCGCAGTACGCAGAAGTGACTGTTAAGCAGCTGGATACCGAGACTGTCGAGGCTCCAAAGGATATTGCCGAAGGCGCAACGTTTGCAGCTGGAGAAAATGCACCGAACTGGGCCACTGTTGCTGAGGATGGAACCGTCACCGTAAAGCCCAGCCGGGCAGTGAAGCCGGGCGACTACACCGTTCCGGTCGTTGTCAGCTACCCGGACCAGTCCAAGGGTGACACCGTGGTTAACGTCCACGTGAAGGTCACCCACACCAACGAGCTGCACGATCCGCAGTTCGGCGAGGCCACCGTCGAGCAGGAGAGTACCGCCACCATCCCTGCCCCAGAGGGGTTGCCGGAGGGGACGAAGGTCACCGCTGGTGAAGGCGTACCGGAGTGGGTGACCGTTAACGAGGACGGTTCCATCGAGGTAAAGCCCACCCTGGAGACCGAGCCCAAGGATTACACCGTTCCGGTCGTCGTCACTTACGACGATGGGTCCACCGACGAAGCAACTGCCAAGGTGACCGTCGCCAGGAAGCCGGACAACCAGATTTACTCCCCGGAGTATGGCAGCATCACCGTGCAGGCCAACCGCTCCGCAAAGACTCCTGCCATCGAGGGCTTGCCGGAGGGTACCAAGTTCGCCCTGGCTGAGGGTGCTCCGGAGTGGGCGTCCATTGACGACAAGGGCGCTGTCCAGCTGAACCCGGGCGGCGAGGTTGATGCGAAGGACTACACGGTCCCGGTTACCGTCACCTACCCCGATGGCACTACCGACAATGCCGAGCTGAAGGTCACTGTCACGGAGCGCGCCATCAACGAGCTTCATGATCCGACCTACAAGCCGATCGCGGTAAAGCAGGAAGAGTCCGCCACTGTTACTGCTCCTGAGGGTAGCACTGCGGACGCCGAGTACTCCCTGGGTGCAGGCGCACCGAACTGGGTCACTCTGAACAAAGATGGCAGCCTCGAGGTACGTCCGGGTCTTGAGGTTAAGCCGGGTGAGTACCAGATCCCGGTGACGGTTATTTACGGAGATGACTCGGCTGACCGCACTACTGCTGTGGTTACCGTGACCGTGAAGCCCGCTAACGAGATTCACGATCCGACCTACTCGGACGTGACCGTGAAGCAGGGCGACGAAGTGACCGCTCCGGCGCCGACGGATGTGGCTGAGGGTGCGACCTTCGAGAAGGGCGAGGGTGCTCCGGAGTGGGTCACCGTCAACGCAGACGGCACCGTAACCGCCAAGCCGGGCACGGATGTTGAGGCCAAGGAGTACACCGTTCCGGTGAAGGTCTCCTACAAGGACGGTTCCGGTGACGACACGACCGTGAAAATCACCGTGACCGTGAAGCCCGCTAACGAGATCCACGATCCTTCCTTCGAGGATGTCTCCGTGAAGCCAGGCGAGACCGTCACCTCCAAGGTGCAGGGTGATACCGGAGAAGGTGCTAAGTTCACCGCTGGTGAGGGTGCACCTGAGTGGGCCACCGTCACCCCGGACGGCACCGTGACCCTGAAGCCGGGCAAGGATGTGAAGCCGGGCGACTACACCGTTCCGGTCGTAGTCACTTACCCGGATGGATCGACCTCCACCGTGGAGCTGAAGGTGAACGTAGAAAAGCAGGACAAGCCGAGCGGAAGCTCCGGATCCAGCAACGGTTCCAGCAGCTCCAGCGGAGTCACTGGCTCCAGCCCGCTGGGTAAGTTCTTCGCAGCCCTGTTCGGAACGATTGCCATCGGCGCTGGTCTGTTCGGCCTGTACAACTGGGCTCGCGCCCACGGCTACGTCCGCTAACTGCGGGCGAGCTTAGTTGCGCACGAACTGCCCATCCCGCAGGTGGCGGTAAAACGTCACCGACTTCAGAGGGCGGGGATGGCGCACCCCATCGCGGGTGACCGCCAGATCCACCCCTCCGGCCTGTAAAGCCCGACCCCGCAGCACCGTCGGCGAGACGGTGCTGCGGGGCTTTTTCGTGCGCCCAAACCAACCCTTACGGGGCAACGGTGGGCGCTGTACCGCCGCCAACCCCGGAGCATCCGGGGTGGGGACCAGGCGCACGCCGTTGTTGAAGTCGCTGGTTCCGGCCTTGTTTTGCTCGTACAGAACCTCGGAATCGACAATCACTTCGCCGATCATCTCGGCTTCCTTTACAGCCTTGCCGGTCGAGTCAACGGGACCGGTCACCTCCGCGACCCCCAACGTCACCACTCCGTGGTCGTCGCGGATCACCGGAGTTGGCACAGCCGGGGAGGCGAGCGCGAAGGTGAGGTGCTGGGCAGGGGAGAAGGTGGCGTCCAGACCCCAAGAAAGAGCGACCGACGAAGCGCCGGAAGGGATAAACCCAACCTCGACCCAGAGGGCATCAATACGCATCAACTTAGAGACCACGGCGGCCACCGCGGCATCGCTGCCATGCACGACCACGCGCACACGCTCGCTGACCTGGTGCGGATCGGGCTGCGGGGTGCCCAAGTGGGGAGCGTCGGGGCGCTGCATCAACTCGTCCAACGACGGGGTAGAACCCACCACGAAGCGCTCCAGATCATCCAAGAAGCGCAGCTCCTTGCGGGTGGGGACGGCGGAAAGATCGAGGCACTCCACGGCCTCGCCCGGCAACACGGGATCGCGCAGCCGATCGCTGGCGGGAATATCGCAACGCAACAAGAACAACATAGAAACCCACCATAGCGAGTGCCACAACCACCGGCGACGTACTAGAATAGTTAAACGTCTTAGTGCCCCGCCCGATCAATGACAGCCTGTGAAGATGTGTCGCGTGGGGTCACAACCATGAGTACAGCAGTACAAAAGCAGAGGACGTGTTTTAGGTTTCATGGCAGCGATCATTGTCGTGGGTGCCCAGTGGGGCGACGAAGGTAAGGGCAAAGCTACCGACATTCTGGGTGGAAAGGTCGACTACGTAGTCAAGCCCAACGGTGGCAACAATGCGGGCCACACCGTCGTCGTCGGCGGCGAAAAGTACGAGCTCAAGCTGCTGCCCGCAGGTGTGCTTTCCGAAAACGCCACACCCATCATCGGCAACGGTTGCGTGGTTAACCTGGAGGCGCTGTTCGAGGAGATCGACGGGCTGGAGGCTCGTGGCGCGAATGCCTCCCGCCTGCGCGTGTCCGCTAACGCACAGCTGGTGGCGCCCTACCACGTGGCCATCGACCGCGTGGCAGAGCGCTTCCTGGGCAAGCGCGCCATCGGCACTACCGGCCGCGGAATCGGCCCGACCTACGCCGACAAGGTCTCCCGTGTGGGCATCCGCGCCCAGGACCTGCTGGACGAATCCATCCTGCGTCAGAAGATCGAATCGGCGCTGGACCAGAAGAACCAGATCCTGGTGAAGATCTACAACCGCCGCGCCGTTGACGTGGATGAGGTTGTGGACTACTTCCTGTCCTACGCCGATCGCCTCAAGCCGATGTTGATCGATGCTACGACGGAGCTGAATAAGGCTCTGGACGCCGGTAAGTCTGTGCTGATGGAAGGCGGCCAGGCGACGATGCTCGACGTGGACCACGGCACGTATCCCTTTGTGACTTCCTCTAACCCCACCACCGGCGGCGCGTGCGTGGGCACCGGCATCGGGCCGACGCGCATCACGGCATCACTGGGCATCATCAAGGCCTACACCACCCGCGTGGGTGCCGGTCCGTTCCCGACGGAGCTGTTCGACAAGTGGGGCGAGTTCCTGCAGACCACCGGCGGCGAGGTCGGTGTGAACACCGGACGCAAGCGCCGTTGTGGCTGGTACGACTCCGTGATCGCCCGCTACGCCTCCCGCGTGAACGGCTTTACCGACTACTTCCTGACGAAGCTGGACGTGCTGACCGGAATCGGCGAGATCCCGATCTGCGTGGCCTACGACGTGGACGGTGTGCGCCACGATGAAATGCCAATGACGCAGACCGAGTTCCACCACGCCACCCCGATCTACGAGACCATGCCCGCGTGGGACGAGGACATCACGGACTGCAAGACCTTCGAGGAGCTGCCGCAGAAGGCGCAGGACTACGTCAAGCGCCTGGAGGAGCTGTCCGGCTGCCGGATCTCCTACATCGGCGTTGGCCCGGGCCGCGACCAGACGATCGTCATCAACGACGTCGCGGAGGGCTAGGCCTAGCGCCGCTAGAAATCCCAGTCGTCCTCCTCCGTCGACTCCGCCCGCCCAATCACGTAGGAGGACCCGGAGCCGCTAAAGAAGTCGTGCGTCTCGTTGGAATCCGGCGCCAGGGCGGCGATGATTTCCGGCTCCGTTTTCGCTGCTTCGTCTTCGTACTGCGGCGGATACCCCAGATTCATTAGCGCCTTATCCGCGTTGTAATGCACGAACGCCATCACGCCGTCGATCAGCGATTTCTCGCCGGGTAGGGTTCCGCCGTACAGGTCTCCGGAATACTCCTTCTCCAGCTCTAGCAGCTCCTCCACTAGCGCGAACGTGAACTCCTCGAGCTCTGCCGTGCGCTCCGGGTGGGCCTCCAGCCCCCGCTGGAACTTGTATCCCGAGTAGTACCCGTGGACGGCCTTGTCCCGCAGGATCAGTCGGATCATGTCGGCTGTATTCATCAGCGTGCCACGGCAGCTAAACCACAACGGCAGGTAAAACCCGGCGTACAGCAGCAGGGAGGACAGCAGTGTGGCCGCGACCTTCCGTTTGAGCGGATCATCCCCGTAGTAGTGCTGCATCACCGCCGTCGCTCGGCGCTGCAGTGCGGGGTTCTCAACAGCCCAGGTGTATGCGGCGTTGATCTCCTCGCTGCTGCACATTGTGCTGAACACACTGCTGTAGCTGCGCGCGTGAACGGCCTGCATAAAGGCGATGTTGGCGTAGACCGCTTGTTCGTGTTCGGTGCGGGCATCCGGGATCTGGCTGATCTCGCCAACGGTCGCCTGCACAGTATCCAGCAGTGTGAGCCCGGTGAATACCTTGGTGGTCAGCTCGCGTTCTGCGTCCGTCAGTGCGTTCCAGGTCGGCAGGTCGTTGGACAGCGGTACTTTTTCCGGCAGCCAGAAGTTGCTGGTCAGCCGCTGCCAGATCTCCAGATCCTTTTGGTCGTCCAGCCGGTTCCAATTCACCGGCCGCAGTGGCCGGGCGGGGTCGTGTGGCCATTGGGGTGGGGTTTGGGAGCGCGTGAGGTAGCTCATTGTTTCCTTTCTGATTCTTCTCGATCGTGTCTTCTTGCTCGTGTTCTCTTGCTCTGTCTTATGGACGCCACATCTCCCCGCCAGTCCGATTCCAGAACTCCCGGATGCCTTCCCGAACACGGGCAACATCGCGGGCTGTGCCGAGTAGCTCAAAGCGATAGAGCTCCGGCACCCGGCACTTGGCGGCGATGGTTGGTCCGGCGCAGCAGTAGGCTGTGCCGAAGTTTCTGTTTCCGCTGGTGATCACACCCCTGATGAGGGAGCGGTTATGCGGATCGTTGAGGAAGTTGATGACTTGCCTGGGCACCGCCTTCCGCGGGTCACCTCCGCCATAGGTGGGGGTGATGAGCACATAGGGCTCGTCAACGATGAGCTCCGGCTCCTTGCGCCGCAAGGGGATGCGGCGGGCGGGAATGTCCAACTTGTCGACGAATCGTCGGGTGTTTTCGGAGGCTGAGGAGAAATAGACGATGCGCGGCTGCGAGACCGCGGTTGGTTGCATTGGGGGAGAGGTCCTTTACGGCTTGGGTAGTTGGTCGTGTTGTTGGCTGGGGTAGCCGGCCACGGGAAGGTGGCGTCCAAAGTTCAATAATACGAACTTTACAACAACAATGACTTGAACTTTTGTGTAGAGTGCGCGGTGTAGCCAACTTCACATCGCGCGACCGACAGCGCGGTGCGGAAAAACCGCCAGAGAAAACCAGAAAAAGAAAGGACAGAGCTCATGGCGAAGCTAACCCAAGAAATGAAAGACATGATTGATGCACAGCTGCCGTACCTGGCGACTGTGACCGACGGCGAGACGCTGCTGCCGGACATCGGTCCGAAGCGCAGCCTGCGCGTGTGGGATGACGAGACGCTGATCTACAACGAAAACACCGGTCGGCAGCACCTGGAAAACCTGCGGGCTGGCTCGAAGGCCGCCGTCGCGGTCGTGGATTGGGCAGAGCTAGATGGGTACCGGTTCATCGGACCGGCGGAGCTATTCCACGAAGGGCCGGTGTGGGATGCAGCGGTGAAGTACGCCGAGGAGATGGGGCATAACCCGCCGAAGATGGCGGTACTGATCCACATCGAGCAGATTTACACGCTCATGCTCGGCAAGAACGCTGGCCGGTTGCTGGCCAGCGATGACGAGTCCCTGATGGTGGACTAAAAACCGTACTCGCGGGCGGTGATAGCCGCCTGGTTGACGATCCACTCCACCATCTCCTGGGTCGGAGCGCCGGAAATCGCCTGGTTGGAGGGGTTGTTCATTACTCGGCGGACCACGCCCTCGACGATGATCGCCACCTTCCACAGACCCAGGACGTGCCAGTAGGCCAGCGCCTGCCGCTCGCGGTCGTGGTAGCCGAACACCGGCAGGTTCCGCACGATGGTCACGCCGGGGGCATCCGCGGGGACGGCGAGCATGGACTGCTGGCGGTGGATCTCCGCCTCCGGGCTGGTCTTGCCCATCACGATCATGACCTTGAGGTGCGGGTGCATGCCGTTGGAAGTGAACCACTTGCGGCCGTTGAGTACGTAGCCGCCGTCTGTGCGTTCCATGCTCATGCGGACGTTGGTGGCGTCGCTAGAAGCAACCCCGGGTTCCGTCATGGCGAAGGCAGAGCGGATATCGCCCCGGAGCAGGGGTTCAAGGTACTTCTCACGGTGCTCGTCGGTGCCGTAGAGCTCGAAGACCTCCATGTTGCCCGTGTCGGGGGCGCTGCAGTTGCAGGCCTCGGGGGCGAGGTGGATGGACCGGCCCATGATCTCTGCGAGGGGTGCGTATTCGGCGTTGGTCAGGCCGGGGCGGTTGCTATCGCCGCCGGTGGTTGCTGCGTCCGCGCCGCCAGCGCCAAGGTGAGGGTGGAAGAGGTTCCACAGGCCACGCATTTTCGCCTCGTTCTTCAGCTCCGCGAGGACGGCGGGGAAGTGGTGCGGGTCGCCCGATTCGCGCATCTGCTGTTCGTACACCGCCTCCGCCGGGTAGACGCATTCGTCCATGAACTCGGTGAGCTTGCCCTGGTATTCCAGGGATCGTTCGCTGTGTTGGAAGTCCACTGTTTGTTACCTTTCGACGCCAGATCGTCCGCCGGCCGGCGTGTCAGCGGAGTTGGATTGTCCGGGTGTGGTGACGTCGATCGTCTTGTTGCCGACGAGCATTCCGCCGTCGACCACGAGGTTTTCGCCGGTCAGCCAGGAGCTGGTCGGTGCGGCAAGGAATGCGATGGCGTCTGCGATGTCCTCTGGTTCGCCGATGCGCCCGGCGGGGATGAGGGTGGAGGTGGAGTCTTCGTTTTCCTTCCATAGCGCCTCCGAGAGCTTGGTGCGCACCACGCCGGGGGAGATGCTGTTCACGCGGATGCGTGGAGCCAGTTCGCGCGCCATCTGCTTGGACAGGTGCAGCAGGGCGGCCTTGGAGGCGTTGTACACGCCGATGTAGTCCTCCATGGTCAGGGCGCCGATGCTGGAGACATTCACGACCGCGCCTGTGGGGCCGCCAGTGGCGCCGGGGCTGCCGTCGGCGCCGTCGCGGGCGGCCTGGCCGAGGCCTGCCTCGATCGCGGCGCTGGTCCAGATGACCGGGCCGATGGTGTTGATCTGGAACACCTTCGCCATGATGTCCGCGGACTGCTTGTGTACTGGGCCGAAGGCGGGGTTCGTGCCGGCGTTGTTGATGAGGACGTCGAGTCGGCCGAACTCTTCAACGGCCTTGGCGCAGGCCATCTTCGCTGCCTCTGGGTCGGCTACGTGCGCGGCGATTCCCAGTACGCGGCCGGCATTGGGGTTGAGCTTCTGCGCTTCGGCCTGCAGCTCTTCGGCGGCGGGGGTGACTGTTTCTGGCTTGCGTCCGGTGATGACCACGTTCGCTCCGCTGGCTGCAAGCTTCAGTGCGGTGGCGTGGCCGATGCCGCGGGTGCCGCCGGTGACGATGGCGGTGAGCCCGGTGAAATCGTAAGAACTCATGAGGGGGATCCTTCGGGGTGCTCGAGTGTCGGGTGTTGGTGTGATCCCCATCATAAATTGAAATTTGATTCAATAGATGGCGTTCGGGGAAACGTGGAAAAAGTTGTGGCGTTTTACCTGTTCAGCGCACTAGATCCCGAGCGCTGTGAACCAGACCTTGTTGGCGGTAGCCAGAACGCGGTCGAGCGTCCGCTGGTTGGGCTCCCCGAAATACTTCTCAACGAACATGCTGTACGCCAAACGGCTGACCATGCCGGACAGGGAAGCGGCGAGCATCTCTGGATCCTCGGCGACGGGGATAACCCCGTTCTGCTGCAGCTGCTCAATCATGCGAGTGTTTCGATCCACAAAGCGGCGGGCGCGTTGGCGTCGTTGCTCCCGGAAATTCGGGTCGATCTGCGCTACCTGATCCATCAGCGCCATTTCGCGGGCGTTGCGCTGGAAGGTGGCCAGGTACTGACGGTTGACCTCCGTGATGGAACGACGCACCGCGGAGGCGCTGTGGAAGTTGAGGTGTTTGCCACCGCTACCACGCATTTCCTCCTCCACCTGGTTCAGCACCGCGGCCAGGAGGTCATCCCTGTCTTCGAAGTAGGTGTAGAGCGTGCCGACGGAACAATGTGCCTCGCGGGCGATCTGGGTGAGCTTCGCTTCGTGGTAGCCATCGCGCACGAAAACTTCGCGCGCCGCGTTGAGGATGGTTGCTCGTCGTTCTCGGGCGCGTGGGGTGAGGCCGGTATTGCGAGTGGCTCGGTTTGTCCCGTGTGGCATGTACGACATGTTATAAGCTCGATTTTCACGTCACCAGGTTTTTGCGAGTTTGTTTTGGGAGCGGTAGCAATGGGGATTCTTTATCTAGTGCGCCACGGTCAGGCGAATTCCGGTGGGCTGCACACCGATAACGTCGCAGAGGGGGAGATGGAGGCGACGTACGATCAGCTCACTGAACTAGGGCACGAACAGGCGCGGGTGACGGGCCGCGCGCTGGCGGAGCGGATCGGCAGCGGCAGTGGCAGTGGAAGTGGCAGCGGAAGATGCAGTGGCGAGCGCCCCATCATTCTGTCCGGCCCGCTGGGTCGACAGCTCAGTACGGCTGGGGAGATCCACGCCGAGATGGTCGCAGCTGGCTTGGATCCGCAGCCCGTAGAGACGGTCGAAGAGTGGCGGGAGTTCAGCTCGGATGCCGTGCTCGCACCCTATTTCCGCGCCCATCCTGACGAGCTCGCGCAGATCCGGCGCGCATACGCCGCCGCGCGCACAGGGCACGCAAGCCAAGGTTCAGGGCAAGGTCCAGAGCAAGGTTCAGGACAGGTCGCAGGCGGGATGAAGGAGCACAACCG
This sequence comes from Corynebacterium macclintockiae, assembly GCF_027570165.1. Lineage (NCBI taxonomy): Bacteria > Bacillati > Actinomycetota > Actinomycetes > Mycobacteriales > Corynebacteriaceae > Corynebacterium > Corynebacterium macclintockiae. The sequence continues at coordinate 117,504 of NZ_JAKMUV010000004.1, read as the reverse complement.
CCTGCTCGGCCAGGCTATCGATGCGGCCCTACGGCAGTGGCGCTCAACCCCGGGATTCGCTTCCTTCGCCGCGCAGGTAAGGCAAGGATTTTCGGACGCCACCCTCCTCGCCGCCCAACACGGATCAGTCGTGGTTGTCACCTCCGCTGGCCCGATTTCCATGTGTGCCGCTGCGCTGATCGGCGCCGACTGGACGCACATGATCAACAACATCTTCACTTCCTCGGTGAGCGTGTTCAGTACCCGCGGCGCAGCTGCTTCGGGCCCAGCCGCGGGCGCTGCCACTGACACTGCCAGCACTGACACCGCGGCTGAGACCGCCGGCATTGATACTGCCGCTGACACCGCCGGCACTGATACCGCCGCTGACACTGCAGCGCAGTTGCTGAGCTTCAACGAGCATGCTCACCTGGATTACCCCGACCTATCCGGCGCCCGCCGACTCCGCCGCTACCGCTAAAAATTTTTCGCGCCGGGTTGTTTTCAGCGCTGGTTCAGTGCTTGGGTGCCGCGCGAATCGTTGGATTGGCATGATTGGCATCATGACCTCACGCTCGGCAGATACAACTAAGTCACCGACCGCGCCCGCGAACCCAGTGAGCGCCCCGGCGAACTCGGCGAACTCGGCGAAACAGGTAAACGCCACAGGCAACCCGGCGAACCGGGTGAAAGTAGTCGCGGATGTGGACACGGGCATCGACGACGCCCTGGCTCTGACCTATTTAGCTTATCTGCATGCTTCGGGGCGGATCGAACTTGGCGTCACAACGAGCGCCGGCAACTGCGGCGCAGCGCAAGCAGCCGCGAACAGCGCGGATGTACTGGCTGCGTGCGGAGTGGACGTGCCAGTCCTCGCGGGCGCGGCCCAGCCCGTGAGCGTGGAGCTGGTGACCACCCCGGAGACGCACGGCCCCACAGGACTTGGCCACTACATCACCAGTGCAGACCCCGCCGGCTATCCACCGAATGTCGAAGAGGCTGTGGCCAGCTGGGAGGGCGCCGATTACCTCCTGATTGCGGGGCCGGCTACGAACCTTGCGTGGGCACTGGAGCACTGCCCCGATGTGCTGGACGGCACTGAGATTTGCCTCATGACCGGGGCTTTTAACTATCCAGGGAACACTACTCCGCTGGCGGAGTGGAACGCTTGGGTGGATCCGCATGCGCTCGGGTACTCGCTGGAGCGGCTGGCGCAGCGTTTGCAGCGGGGGCTGGCGCAGCGTTCGCAGCGGCGCCAGCCGCAGGGTTCGGCCGGCCTGCCAACCTTGTGCCCCCTTAACGTCACTGAGACAGTGCTTTTGTACCCCGATCGGCTTGAACGTTGGCTGGAAGGTTCGGAGGGGGAAGAGGTGGCGTCAACAAGAAAGCAGTTAAAGCACCTGCTTTCCGAGGCGCTGCGCTTCTACTTTGAGTTTCACCAGACAGTAGGGGTGGGGTATTGCGCGCAGATACATGACCTTGCCGCCGCGATGGTGATGCTGGGGCGGGTGCCGTTTTCGGTGCGCGCCGGGGCCGTCGAAGTCGAGGCGGAATCTGCGCTGACGCGGGGTGCGACGCTGGTCGACTGGGACGGCGGGTACTGGCAAAAGCCGGCGAACGCGAAGATCCTCCAGGGGTTGGACCCGCTGGACGTGTTCGCAGAGTTCGAGCGGGTTGTGTTTGGGTAGCGCTGAGGCTGCGAGGGGGCTGCGGTGGCTGAGTTGGGAGTTGAAGGCGTTGATTCGGGGATCTGGCGGGGGCTCTGCTGGGCCAAATGTCGCTAAAACGGGAATCTGTTAACGGGTATGGTTGTCAACTATATAAAGGTGCAGGTCAGGGCGTTTTTGTTTTTGGGGCTCCGGATCTGGGGCTTGCAGAATCCCGTTCTAACGACATTTAGCCCCGGGGAGGGGACTTTCTGTCCCTCCCCAGGGCTATTCAACCCTGGTAAACCCAGTTAGGTGCGGACTGGTCTGCAAAAGCCCAGCTCAGGTGCCTAGGCTTAGTGTGGGCTGGTCTGCAAAAGCCCAGCCAGCACCCCAGGCTAGACGCGCGCGCGAGCCTTCTTGGCAGCCGCGACCAGTACCTCCAGGGAGGCGGTGGTCTCTTCCCAGCCACGGGTCTTCAGGCCGCAGTCCGGGTTGACCCACAGCAGAGAGGGATCCACGGAACCCAGGGCGGCGGTCAGCAGGTCGTCGACCTCCTCCTGCTTCGGCACGCGCGGGGAGTGGATGTCCCACACGCCCGGGCCAACTCCCAGCTCGTAGCCCTCGTCCTTCAGCGCGGCCAGAACCTGCATGCCGTTGCGGGCGGCCTCGATGGAGGTCACGTCGGCGTCCAGGTTAGAGACCGTGTCGATCAGCTCGTTGAACTCGGAGTAGCACATGTGCGTGTGGATCTGAACCTTGTTCTCCGCGCCAGAGGTAGCCAGGCGGAAGGAGCCAACCGCCCATTCCAGGTAGTCCGGCTGCTGCTCCTTGCGCAGCGGCAGCAGTTCGCGGATGGCGGGCTCGTCCACCTGCACCACGCGGGCGCCAGCGGCGATCAGATCGTCAATCTCGTCGCGCAGTGCCAGCGCAACCTGGTCGGCGGTCTCGCCCAGCGGCTGATCGTCGCGCACGAAGGACCAGGCCAGCATGGTCACCGGGCCGGTCAGCATGCCCTTGACCGGCTTGTCGGTCAGGTCGGCGGCAACCTTGTACCAGTCGACAGTCATAGCGTGCGGACGGGAAACGTCACCGAAGATGATCGGCGGGCGCACACAGCGGGAGCCGTAGGACTGCACCCACGCGTACTCGGTGGACAGGTAGCCATCCAGCTGCTCGGAGAAGTACTGCACCATGTCGTTGCGCTCCGGCTCGCCGTGCACTAGCACGTCCAGGCCCAGCTCTTCTTGGCGCTTGATAACGTCCGCGACCTCGTCCTTCATCGCCTGGGTGTAGGCGGCGTCGTCGATCTCACCCTTGCGGTGCTTCGCGCGCGCCTGGCGGATCTCCGTGGTCTGCGGGAAGGAGCCGATGGTGGTGGTCGGCAGCGGCGGCAGGTTCAGCTCTGCCTTCTGAGCCTCACGGCGGGCCTCGATGGAATCGCGGCGACGGTCAGCGTCGGTCACGGCATCCTGGCGCTCACGCACGGCTGCGTTGTGGGTCAGGGTGGAGTTCTTGCGGTCCTCGATGGCCGCGCGGGTCTCGGCGAACAGCTGTTCGTCGGCTTCGGTCTGCTCGCCGCGCAGGGTGCGGGACAGGGCTGCGACCTCGCGGATCTTCTCGGACCCGAAGGCCAGCCACTTCTGCACCTCGGCATTCAGGTTCTGCTCGCGCTCCAGGGAGTAAGGCACGTGCAGCAGGGAGCAGCTCGTGGAGACGGCAACCGGACCGCGCTCCTTCAGCCCCTGCAGGGTCTTCAGCGCTGCGTCCAGGTCGGTGCGCCAGACGTTGTGGCCATCCACAACACCGGCTGCCAGCAGCTCCTTGCCCGTCCAGGCGGGCAGCTCGGCAGCGGCAGCGCCACCGGTCACCAGGTCCACGCCGAAGGCAGCCACACCGGAGCCGCTCAGCAGCTCGATCGCTGCGTTGCCGTCGCCGAAGTAGGTCTGGATAAGGAGCTGGACGCCCTCAGCACCAGCACCTGCCACCTCAGCCAGCTTCTCGTAGCCAGCGCGGGTGCGCTTCAGCAGATCCTCGTTGGCGGCCGCATCAGCGTAGGCGAAGTCGGTGACCAGGATCGACTCATCGAACTGTACCCACTTCACGCCGCGGTCTGCGATGCGCTTGAGCAGGCGGGAGTAGGCGTCAAAAATCTCCTCGAGGTGAGTGAAGGCATCAGAACCATCGACGGTACGAGACAGCGCCAGGTACGTCAGCGGGCCAACCAGCACGGGGCGGACGGCCTCGCCGGCGCGGGTGACCTGGTCGCGGATGTCTTCGAGGAATGCGGAATCGTCCAGCTCTACGCGGGAATCCTTGGCCAGCTCCGGGACGATATAGTGGTAGTTCGTGTCGAACCACTTCGTCATTGCGGAGGCCGGCAGGTCCTTGGTGCCGCGGGCGGCGGCGAAGTAGCGGTCGATGAAGCGCGGCAGGCCGTCGTTGTCGTGGTCGGCGATGTCGGCAACGCGCTCGGGCAGCAGGCCTAGCAGGGCGGTGGTATCCAGCACAGCGTCGTAGAAGGAGCGGCCAGAGAACGCGGCGGAATCCAGGCCAGCGGCTAGCAGCTCGTCGGTGTAGTCGTTGACCAGGCGAGTTGCGGTGGTCGCTAGGTTGCGGCCGGTGGAGTTATCGCGCCAGTAGCCCTCTAGAGCCTTCTTGAGCTCGCGGTCGGGCCCGATGCGCGGTACCCCGGCGACGGTTGCGTTGAAAGTCATCGTCTGTCCTGTCTTTCTGTGCTTGTGCTTGTGCTTGTGTAGTCTGCACTTCTGTTTTCCAGTTCGCGGCTACCTCCGAAGGGGTAAGCCAGTGCGGTTCCCACGCGGTGCTGCCTTTCCCGGGGCTCCAGAAGGCGCGGTTGTGCGGCAGGCTGTAGTAGCCGCCGCGGTGCGCGGGTCGCTTGCTCAACCATTTAAGAATAGACAGCTTAGTCTGTCAACTAGATCACGAAAATTGGTCACCTGTGAGGCGCCCGATTTGTGTAACCAAGCCGCCATCTGTAAGCATTAAACAAACATCAAAACCACTGGCCACATGGGCGAAACGTCGAGGTGACATAGACGTTGCGCACAGGCCATCGACGTAGAGGATTCCCCCCATGCGCCCCCTGTCACGCACAGCAAGTTACGTACTGCTCGGTCTAGCCGCGATTATCATTGTCGCAACCTGGCTGACCCTCGTCATTTGGCAGCCCAGCGACTCGAACTACGAGTCCCTCGCCGATTCCAAGAGCTCCACCATCGCCCTCGTCGGCTTCGTCGTCCCCGCCATCTTGGCGCTCATCGCCGTGATCCCCCGCCTGCCCGTGCGCACCCTGGCGCTGCTGCCGGTCGCGCTGGCGATCAACGTGGTGCTGGGGCACGTCATCGGCAACATGGGTCTGCCGCTGCCGCTGTACCTAGATTCGATCGGCACGGTGCTGGTCGGTGCCCTGGCTGGCCCCTGGGCGGGCCTGGTGACCGGCGTGCTGTCCGCCCTGGTGTGGGGCACGTTTAACCCCACCGTTGTAGGCTTCGCTGCCGCTTATGCCTTCGTCGGAGTCTGCGCCGGCCTGCTGCGCAACTGGTGGACCGGAGCGTATTGGAAGATCGCCCTGTCCGCCCTGGTCGTCGGCTTCCTGACGGCCCTGCTGTCCGCCCCCATCGCCTCCTTCATCTTCGGCGGCACCGCGGGCACGGGCACGGGTCTGCTGGTCACTGCCTACCGCTCCCTGGGCTTCGACCCGATGACGGCCGTGTTCCTGCAGTCCTGGACGTCCGACCCTGTTGATAAGCTGATCGTGTTCACCGTCATCTACCTGGTCATTCGTGCGCTGCCCCAGCGCACTCGCCGCACTTTCGCCCCGACGGCGGACTAGCCCCATTTCCACATGAACCCACTGACTTACCTGACCCTCGCCATCAGCGGGGTGATCTTCGTCCTCGTCGCCGATAGCCTCGCCGTGTCCGCTATCGCGTGGGTTCTGTGTGCCGTTGTGGCTCTTTTCTTTTCGACGCCCCGTCGTCCCTTCCTTGCAGCCAACCTCTTAGGGCTGCCGGCCTTCGTGGGCTTTGGTTTGATGTATGCCCCCTTTGGCCAGGAGCCCGGCTGGTGGATCATCACCCGCGACGGGCTGCAGATTGCCCTGTCCCTGGGCAGCCGCTTCCTAGCTGCCACCACGATCGGCCTGACCATCGGCAGCTTCGTGAACCTCGACCAGCTGATGCGCACCGTGCAGCCCCGCCTGCCTGCCAAGCTGGTGTACGTCATTGGCGCGACCGCCCGGCTGCTGCCGCTGGCCCGCGCCCGTTGGCAGACGATTCAGCAGGTCCGCGCCTCCCGGGGAGTGGACGTGACGACCGTGCGGGCGAAGTGTCGCATGGTGTTGCCGCTGATCGTCGGCATGGTGGACGATGCCGCCACCCGCGCCCGCCCGCTGCAGCGCACCGGGATCGGCGAGCCCGGCCCGCGCACCGTGCTGCGCCCCGTCCCAGATACCGCAGTGGACTGGGCAGTCCGCCTGTTGGCTATCGCCGCCTTGGTGGTGGGATGCTGGTGGGCAGTGCACTAGCAGTGCTAGAAGCACAAGCAAGCACCAGCACCACTAAGCACCCGCATGAGCCAAGCGACTAGAAAGACCCACCCGAACAATGCCTTTGAGTACCTACATCTGGGGAGACAGCGGCGCCGGGCTGTCCGAACACGCCTGGGCACACGCTGAAAAGACGGGCGCTGCGTGGGTTGGCAACGAGGCCAGCGCGCACATTTCCCTGCTGCGCAACACGGTCGCCGAAGAGCTCGCCTTCCCCATGGAACAGCGCGGCGTGCCGCAGGCAGAGATGCAGGATCGCGTGGCGGCCGCGCTGCGCCTGTGGGGTCTGGAGGGCCAGGCAGAGCAGAACCCCGCCACCTTATCCACCGGCCAGACCCGCCGCGTAGCTATCGCCGCCGCTCTGCTGGCCCGGCCTGAAGCGTTGGTGCTCGATTGCCCCCTCGACGGTTTGGACGCCACCGCCGTGGAGACGCTGCGCCGCGCCATCGCGGACTTCCCCGGTCCCGTCACCGTTTACGATCGTTCGGGTTCGGCCTTGAGTGATGACGCCCCCTCGCACCAGCGACTACTAGCCGACGGCGCCCTGGAACCTTCCCCTGCGCCGAAGCCTTCGGCCGGTTCGGTGGCCTCGCAGGCTGCAACTCAGGGGAGCGCGGGGACGGCCCTGCTGGCGCGGGGGGTGGTTTTCCGCCGAGGTGGCGTCGGACCCATAAACCTGGAGGTACCCGCAGGGCAGATAGTGCACCTGGCCGGGCCGAACGGGTGCGGCAAGACGACCCTTTTCCTGGGGGCGCTGGGGCTGCTGAAGTACCGCGGCACCCTGCAGGCCGAGGGATCGAAGGGCTGGGCACCGACGCAGATGGACCAGGCGATAACCGCCCGCACAGTCGCCGAGGAACTGGCCATCGGGGCGGGGGAGGAGCTGGCCACTGCGGTGATCGATTTTGCCGGACTGGGGCAGTGGGCGGACACGCACCCGCTGGACGTGCCCGCGGCGAAACGGCGGATCGTGCTGGTCGCGGCCGCGATGGTGCGCGGTGCCGACATGGTGATGCTGGATGAGCCGACGGTGGGGTTGGACACGCCGGGCTATGGCGAGCTGGCGGAGCTGCTGCGCCGCTATGTCGACGGCGAGTATGCGCGGCTGATCGGGCGGGGCCGGCCGAGCCCCGCGAGCCCGCAGAGCCCGGCGAGCCCGCAGAGTCCCGCCGCGCCGACAGTGCTGTGGACCTGTCACGACGCCCGCTACGCCGCGCAGGTCAGTGATCAGCGGATCGACATGGCGCGCTAGTTCGGCGACTGAGCGTGGTGCCTTAGTTGGTGATCTCGATGGAGTCGCCGTTGCGCTCCACCTTCTTGGCCGGGCTCATCGGATCGCGGGAGGGACCTTCCACCACGTCGCCAGTAGCCACGTCGAACTTGGACCCGTGCTTCGGGCAGACCGCCACGGTGACGTCCCCGGCCTTCTCGATGGAATTGATCGTGCCGCCCGCGTGCGGGCAGCTGGTGGAAAACGCCTTGTACTCGTTTTCACCCGGACGGGAAAGCACCCAGCCGTCCAGGATCGTTGCCCCGCCGACCTCCAGGTCAGCGGCATCTGCCTTCGCCACGACCTCTTCGCCGGCGCAGGCGGCCAGCAGCGCTCCGGAGGCGGTGGTGGCGGTGGCGACTGCCACTCCGCGCAGGAAGGAGCGACGGGAACAGGACAGGGGAGTGTTGGGCTGAGAGGTGCTCATGACTGCGATCTTTCCACTGAGAGGCGAAAGCGACAAGCCAGTGCACCGCGTTGGATGCGAAAGGGATACCGAAATAAGTAAGGTGAGTGACTATGTACACTCCCGAGGCCATTGGCACCCCATTGACCCCCACCGCACTGAAGGTTCTACTCCTCGGCGCCAGCGAGCTAGGACGGGAGCTAGCGATCGCCCTGCAGCGCCTGGGCGTGGAGGTCCACGCCGCCGACCGCTACGTTGGCGCCCCCGCCCACCACGTGGCCAACAAAGCACACGTGTTGGACATCTATGACGGGGAATCCATCCGACGCCTCGTGCAGGAGGTTCGCCCACACTTCATCGTCCCCGACGTCGAATCCCTGCCCGCCGACGTGCTGCAGGAAATCGAGGCCGAAGGAGTAGCCTCCGTCGTGCCGACCGCCCTGGCCAACCGGCTGACCATGAACCGCGAAGGCATTCGCACCTTCGCCCACGACAAGCTGGGCCTGCCGAACAGCGCCTTCCGATTCGCCTCCACCCCCGAAGAAATGACCCGCGCTGCCGAAGAGATCGGCTACCCATGCGTGGTCAAGCCGGTGATGGGCAGCTCCGGGGCTGGCCAAAGCTACGTCGGAGGAGCCGACGAACTGGAAGCTGCCTGGAACGAAGCGATGAAGAACTCGCGCTTCAACGTCCAGCGCGTGATGGTGGAACAGTACATCCCCTTCGACTACGAGGTCACCATCCTCGCCGTGCGCTCCATCGACCCCGCCACCGGCCGAGAAGCCACCTGGTTCTGCGAGCCCATCGGCCACCGCCAGGACCGCGGCGACTACGTGGAATCCTGGCAACCCGCGCACATGTCAGAGGATGCCCTGGATACCGCACGCAGCATCGCCGCCCGCATCGCCACTGCCCTGGGAGGCCGCGGCGTGTTCGGCGTGGAACTGTTCGTCAAGGGCGACGACGTCTACTTCTCCGAGGTCAGCCCCCGCCCGCACGACACGGGCATGGTCACGCTCGGCACCCAGCGGTTCTCGGAGTTCGACCTCCACGCGCGCGCCATCCTGGGGCTGCCGATCGACACCACCCTGATCTCCCCGGGAGCCTCCGCCGTCATCCGCTGCGAGGATAGGGCAGACGGCGATATCGAATACGTGGGCGTCAATAAGGCAATGGCAGTAGAAGAAACAAACGTCTACCTGTTCGGCAAGCCCCGAGCGCTCACGCGACGGCGCATGGGCGTGACCGTTGCCACCGCCGAGGACATCAACCAGGCACGGCAGCGCGCCGAAGAGGCCGCCGGATACATCAAGGTGCGCCCCACGGTTTTCGCAGAAGACGGGCAGTAGACCTAAGATCCCAGGTATGGGACATAGCGCAACTGACCTCAACGAAACCCGAATCCTGCTGTACTACTGCTTCACCCCGATCGAAGACCCGACCGCGGTGATGCTGTGGCAGCGTGCGCTATGCGAACAGCTGGAGTTGAAGGGGCGCATCCTCATCAGCAAGCACGGCATCAACGGCACCGTCGGCGGCTCGCTGGCCAGCTGCAAGCAGTACGTGCGCCGCACTCGCGAATTCCCAGGGTTCAAAAAGATGGAGTTCAAGTGGTCCGCCGGTTCCGCCGACGACTTCCCGCGCCTGTCTGTGAAGGCGCGCGACGAGATCGTGGCCTTCGGAGCCCCGGATGAGCTGAAGGTCGACGAAAACGGCGTGGTCGGCGGTGGGGTGCACCTGAAGCCGGAAGAAGTGAACAAGCTGGTGGAAGAACGCGGCGACGAGGTTGTGTTCTTCGACGGGCGCAACGCCATGGAGGCGGAGATCGGCAAGTTCAAGAACGCCGTGGTGCCCGACGTGCGCACCACCCACGACTTCATCAGCGAGATCGAATCCGGCAAGTACGACGACCTCAAGGACAAGCCAGTCGTCACGTACTGCACGGGCGGCATCCGCTGCGAAATCCTGAGCTCGCTGATGAAGAACCGCGGGTTCGAGGAGGTCTACCAGATCGACGGTGGCATCGTCCGCTACGGAGAAAAGTACGGTGACAAGGGCCTTTGGGAGGGGTCCTTGTATGTTTTCGACGGGCGCATGCACATGGAATTTAGTGATGACGCCGCTACGCTGGGCCGCTGCCGAGCGTGTGGGCACGCGACCAACGACTTCCACAACTGTGTGAACGAGCAGTGCCGCGAGCAGATTCTGCTGTGCGACGGGTGTGCCGCGGACCCGGCGAGCGCGACCTGCGGGCGCGACGAATGCGCCGAGGCCGCAGCGGGGATGTCGCGCTAGAGCTCCAGCTCCATGGTGACGTGGGGGATGCCCTCCTCGTCGAAGGGGTCACCGACGGGCTTAAAGCCGAACTTTGCGTAGAAGCCCTGCACCTGCTCTTGCGCATTCAATGAAACGCGGGCGACCTGGGTAGTCGGGTCGAGCGCGGCGGCGCGTCCCTTGCAGACCTCCAGGGCTTGCTCCATGATCTGGGCGGCAATGCCGCGGCCGCGCACATCCTTGGCTACGCACATGCGGCCAATGTGCTGGTCATCCGGCTTGCCATACACGCGCGCCGTGCCCACCAGGCGCAGGGGAGATCCCGGATCCGGCTGGCCGAAGGGGTACTCCGGGCCGCTGCCGGGGTGGATGTATGCCAGCACGTGGTGGGTGTTGGGGTGCGGGTCGATATCGTCGATCTCCGCGAAGGGGGTCTGCTGTTCGTGGACGAACACGTCTACACGCAGCTTGTACAGAGGGTGAAGCTGCTGGGCGGGCATCGCCAGAAGCGCGCGACCGGTGAAGTGGACGGCTGGGAACTCGGCCGAGCTTCCAGCGGCGGAAGGGGAACCGGAGCCGACGGAGGGGGAGCCGGAGCCGGAAGCGGAGGAGGGAGTGCTGGTCATGTCTTAGGCGTTCTTGCCCTGAGAGTGGCGCAGCATCTCGTCCCACTCGCGCACCTTCTTGCGCTCGCGGCCCTCAGCCTCGCCGAGCTCGCGCTCGTGCTTGTCCAAGCTGTACCAGCCTTCCCAGGTGGTGTGGGCAATGCCCTTTTCCTCCAGGAATGCCTCGACTGCCTCCAGCTCCGGCTTCTCCGGGTTGAAGCCGATGCCGTTGGACGCGTCCTCCAGCAGGTTGGCGACAGCCTCGTTGGCATCGCCCTTGGTGTTGCCAATCAGGCCGACCGGACCGCGGCGGACCCAACCGGTGGTGTACACGCCGGGCAGGCGCTCGCGCTTCTCGGCCTCCGGGTCGGCGGAGCCGGGAACGCCCGCGATGCCGTCGGCGGTCGGTCCCTCGGTCAGCACACGGCCACCCACGTTCGGCAGAACGTTCTGACGCTCATCCCACGGCAGCCCCGGCTGCTCGTCGGACTTGTAACCCACGGCGCGGTACACCGCGCCGACCGGCCACTCGGTGAGCTTGCCGGTGCCAGAGACAGACCCGTCGCCGTTCAGCTCGGTTCGTTCGGTGACGAATGCGGTGACGCGGCCTTCGGCGTCAGTTTTAACCTCAACCGGGGACTCAAAGAAGTGGATGTACAGCTTGTGGGGAGCGCCCTTCGGGTCGGCGATGGCGTACTGTTCCAGGCGGGTGCAGACCATGTCCTGAATTTTGGACGCCCGGCGGGCCTGCTCGGAGCCTTCGTCGTACTGGATGTCCTCCGGGTCGATAACGATCTCGATCGTGTCGGAATCGTTGAGCTCCTTCAGCTCCAGCGGGGTGAACTTCGCCTGTGCTGGGCCGCGGCGGCCGAAGACGTGGATCTCCTTGGCCTGGTTGTCCTTCAAGGAGTCGTAGACGTTGTCCGGGATCTCGGTGACCTTCAGCTCCTCGCCGGTCTTGGCCAGCACGCGGGCGACGTCCAGGCCGACGTTACCCACGCCGACGACGGCGACGGAGTCTGCGGACAGGTCCCACTTGTCCTCGAAGAAGGGGTTGGCATCGTAGAAGCCGACGAACTCGCCAGCGCCAATGGTGTGCTCGCCGCCGGGGATGTTCAGCGGGCGGTCGTCGGTGGCGCCGGTGGCGTAGATGACTGCGTCGTAGAACTGCTTCAGCTCGTCGATGGTGATGTCCTCGCCGACGTTGATGTTGCCGAACAGGCGGATCTCGGGCTTGTCCATCACCTTGTGGAGGGACTTGATGATGCCCTTAATGCGCGGGTGGTCGGGGGCGACGCCGTAGCGGATCAAGCCGAAGGGAGCCGGCATGCGCTCGTAAATATCGACGCTGACGTCGGCCTCAGACTTCGTTAGCGCGTCGGAGGCGTAGATGCCTGCCGGGCCGGAGCCGATGACTGCAATGCGAAGTGGGCGATTCTCGGGCATGTCAGGTGTAAATCCTTCTTATTTGGGTCGTACTTCGGTCTTGGGGTAAACCGCGGTGTTGAACTCGTGCAGTGAGCTCGTGCAGCGCGATGGTTGTCGCGCTGCCTAAACCACATGCGTTAACCACATGAAGCGTTCGAACTGTTTATGAATTAACACAGTCTAATGTAGCGAAAATCCACGCTGAGTCACTACATGGGGTCACCGCGGGCAACTCCCCGAACTATAGACAACTCTGTCTATAAAAATCAAGAATTCGCTTGAATTTGTGAGTGATCCCATCTAGGCTGAACCGGGCAATGTGGACAGACAGATCAGTCTAGACAGAGGTTGAGACAGATGACGACCGGATCGACCACCGGACCAAACGCTGAAAGCAAGCCAGCGCGCCCGCGTCGCAAGAAGCAGCGCAAGCCCCAGGGGCAGTGGGCTGTTGACGGCCGCGAGCCGCTCAATGATGACGAGCGGGTCAAGCAGGAAGACCCTGGCATTAGCGTGATGCAGCGCATTCGCGATATCTACTCCAAGGAGGGCTTCGACTCGATTCCCGCCGAGGACCTCGCCCCGCGCTTCAAGTGGGTCGGCATGTACACCCAGCGCAAGCAGGGTCTCGACGGCGAAAAGACCTCCACGCTAACCAATGCGGAACTGCAGGATAACTACTTCATGATGCGCATCCGCCTAGATGGCGGCGTGGTTAGCTCCGCTGGCCTGCGCGCCATCGGCGAGATTTCCGAAAAGTACGCCCGCAACACCGCCGACTTCACTGATCGCCAGAACGTGCAGCTGCACTGGATCCGCATCGAAGACGTACCCACCATTTGGGACGAGCTAGCAAAGGTTGGCCTGGATTCCTTCTTTGGCTGCGGCGATGTGCCACGCGTGATCCTCGGTTCCCCGGTGGCGGGCATCGCCAAGGATGAAATCATCGACGGCCGCCCTGCGATCGAGAAGATTAAGAAGGAACTGCTGCCTGACCCTGAGTTCGGCAACCTTCCCCGCAAGTTCAAGTCCGCGATCTCTGGCCACTCCCGCCAGGATGTCACCCACGAGATCCAGGACCTCGCCTTCATTGGTTCCGAGCACCCCGAACACGGCCCTGGCTTCGACGTCTGGGTCGGTGGCGGCCTGTCTACTAACCCGATGCTCGCTCAGCGCCTGGGCGTGTGGGTGCCGATCGATGAGGTTCCCGAGGTTTGGGCTGGCGTGGTCCGCATCTTCCGCGACTATGGCTATCGCCGCATGCGCAACCGCGCCCGCCTGAAGTTCCTGGTGGCCGACTGGGGCGTCGAAAAGTTCCGCGAGGTACTAGAGACCGAGTACCTCAAGCGCCCACTGCTGGACGGTCCGGAGCCAGAGGAATACCCCGGCTACCGCGACCACGTCGGCCTGCACGAACAGAAGGATGGGAAGTTCTACCTGGGTGTTAAGCCCACGGTGGGGCACACCGATGGCAAGCAGCTGCAGCAGCTGGCTGACCTGGCGGAAAAGCATGGCACTACCAACATTCGCACTACAGCGGACAAGGAGCTGCTGTTCCTGGATCTGGAGCGCGAGTCTGCGGAAGCCCTCGCCGCGGACCTGGAGGAGCTAGGCCTATCCGCCAACCCCTCGGCCTTCCGCCGCGACATTATCTCCTGCACCGGCCTGGAGTACTGCAAGCTGGCCCACGTCGTCACCAAGCAGCGCGCCATCGCCCTGGTTGACGAGCTAGAGGATCGCCTGGGCGACCTCGATGTGCCGCTGAAGATCAGCCTTAACGGCTGCCCGAACTCCTGCGCCCGTACCCAAGTGGCGGATATCGGCCTGTCTGGCAAGATCCTCACCACTGACGAAGGCGAGCGCGTGGAGGGCTTCCAGGTTCATCTCGGCGGCACCATCGGCATGGAGTCGCACTTCGGCAAGAAGGTTCGCGGCAACCAGGTCTACTCCAAGGATCTGGGCGACTATGTGGTTCGCGTCGTGGAGAACTTCAAGTCCCACCGCACTGACGGTGAGGAGTTCCGCGACTGGGTTATCCGCGCCGACGATGAGCTGCTGGTGTAGCCGATGAGTGTTCCCGATATGGATTCCTTGCCCAGCGTGAACGAGCAGCTTGGCGGCCGTGCGGGCCACCCGAATGCCCGCCGCGCCACCGTGAATAACTGCCCCTACTGCATGTCCCAGAACCTGTTCCCCGACGCGGAGACCGACAACGCCTGGCAGTGCCGCGAGTGTATGCGCGTTTTCTCCGTCAAGTTCCACGGACAGCTGTTGTAACTGACTTTTTATTGACGCCCTTTGCCTCCACCCCTGAAAGACCTTTCGTGCCCTTTGCGCAGGTAGCGGCGGTGGGGCGTCACAAAGAATCTTGAACTTGGTTGAGAAGATGGACAGATTGGTCTATTGTGGTGAAGGTTAAAACAGACTGATCGGTCTGTCTAGGGAAAGCTTCCCCGAGTTCTTGCAAGACACACTTCACAAACCCAACAACCCCGAGAAGAGGAGCTCATGAGCCTGGTAGATGCGACCGGCCTGCTCGGCGGGAATTCGGACAAGTACCGAGACCCCGCCGAGAGTCCGAAGGGCGCGCCGACCAAGACCACGCCGCTGAGCGACGAGGAGCGAGCGGCAAACGAGCAGCTCGTCGCCGAATGGAACGACAAGCTAGAGGGCGCCAGCGCCGAAGAAATCATGGACTGGGTGGCCGAACACGTGCCCGGGAAGATCGCCGTGACCATGTCGATGCAGGATACAGTCTTGGCCGAGCTGGCCGAGGGGCGCCTGGCCGACGACCGCGCCGAGCTGGTGTTCCTGGATACCGGCTACCACTTCGCCGAGACGCTCGAGACCCGCGACAAGGTCCAGCAGCGCTACAACCTGCCGCTGGAGAACATCACCCCGGTGCTCAGCCGCGAAGAGCAGGACAAGACCTACGGCCCGCGCCTGTACTCCCGCGACAACACCGCCTGCTGCCGCATGCGCAAGGTCGAGCCGCTGGCGCGGATGCTGAACCCCTTCAACGCCTGGATCACTGGCGTGCGCCGCGTGGACAACGCCTTGCGCGCCAACACCCCGGTGCTGGATGTCGACCGCACCGGTCGGCTGAAGATCAACCCCATCGTCGCCTGGAGTGACGAGGACGTGGAGGCCTACATCGCCGACCACGATCTGATCATCAACCCCCTGACGAAGCAGGGCTACCCGTCGATCGGCTGCGAAACATGCACCCTGCCGGTTGCCGAAGGACAGGACCCCCGATCCGGCCGCTGGGCCGGCTCCAACAAGACAGAATGCGGACTTCACACATGAGCAATGACAACATCACCGCCCTCTCGCCGCACCTGGCGAGCCTCGAGGCGGAAGCAATCGAGATCCTGCGCGAGGTAGCAGGCCAGTTCGAGCGTCCCGCGCTGCTGTTTTCCGGCGGCAAGGATTCCGTCGTGGTCCTGGAACTGGCCAAGCGCGCCTTCCACCCCGCACCGGTTCCCTTTGAGCTGGTGCACGTGGACACCGGCCACAACTTCCCGGAGGTCATCGAGTTCCGCGACAAGATCGCTGCGGATCCGAAGGTGACGCTCCACGTCGCCGCCGTCCAGGACTGGATCGACAGTGGTGGTGTCCAGGAGCGCCCCGACGGCACCCGAAACCCGCTGCAGACCGTGCCGCTGGTGGAGACCATCCAGAACCGCGGATACGACGCGGTGCTGGGCGGTGCCCGCCGCGACGAGGAGAAGGCGCGCGCGAAGGAGCGCGTGTTCTCCGTGCGCGACAGCTTCGGCGGCTGGAACCCGCGCCGCCAGCGCCCCGAGCTGTGGGGCCTGTACAACGGTCGCCACCAGGTGGGGGAGAACATTCGCGTGTTCCCGATCTCTAACTGGACTGAGGCCGACGTGTGGGACTACATCCGCGACCGCAACGTTGAGGTTCCGGCGATCTACTACTCCCACCAGCGCGAGGTATTCAACCGCAACGGCATGTGGCTGACCCCGGGCGAGTGGGGTGGTCCGAAGGAAGGCGAGGAGCTGGTCGAAAAGACCGTGCGCTACCGCACCGTCGGTGACATGAGCTGCACCGGCGCCGTCCTTTCCACCGCCACGACGATCGAGGACGTGATCGACGAAATCCGCCAGTCCACCACCACCGAGCGCGGCGCCACCCGTGCCGACGACAAGCTCAGTGAGTCCTCCATGGAGGATCGCAAGAAGGAAGGTTACTTCTGATGTCCACCAACCTGCCGACCCTCCGCCTGTGCACCGCCGGCTCCGTCGATGACGGCAAGTCCACCTTCGTGGGCCGATTGTTGCACGACACGAAGTCCATCCTGGCCGACCAGTACGAGTCTGTGGAGCGCGTCTCCAACGCCAAGGGCCTGGAGAACCCCGACCTGTCCCTGCTGGTCGATGGCCTGCGCGCCGAGCGCGAGCAGGGCATCACCATCGACGTGGCCTACCGTTACTTCGCCACCGACAAGCGCAGCTTCATCCTGGCCGACACCCCGGGGCACGTGCAGTACACGCGCAACACCGTCACGGGCCTGTCCACCTCCGAGCTGGTCATTGTTCTTGTTGACGCCCGCAACGGCGTGATCGAGCAGACCCGTCGCCACCTGACCGTGGCGGCGATGATGAAGATCTCCCACGTGATCGTGGCCGTCAACAAGATCGACGCGGTCGATTTCAGCGAACAGGTGTTTAACGACGTCAAGGCCGATGTGGACGCACTGGTCACCGAGTTGGGACTGGCACACGTCGACGTGGTTCCGACCTCCGCTCTGCTGGGCGATAACGTCGTCGAGCGTAGCCAGAACACCCCGTGGTACACGGGGCCGTCCGTACTGGAGATCCTGGAGACCGCCGAGCCGGCGAAGAACACCGTCGACGTCGAGCGCGGCCTGCGCTTCCCGATCCAGATCGTCATCCGCGACCACGCCACCGACTACCGTGGCTACGCTGGCCGCATCACCGCGGGCAAGGTGTCCGTCGGCGATAAGGTGCTGGCCGCCGGCCGCGAGGCAATCATCGAGGGCATCGACGGTCCGGCAGGGGAGCAGCAGACCGCCACCCGCGGCGAGTCCGTTTCCCTCCGACTGGACCGCGACATCGACCTGTCCCGCGGGGACATCATCGCGGCCGACGACCTGCCGGAACCACAGCAGACCTTCACTGCCACGGTGTTCCACCTGTCCGAGACCCCGGTGCGCCTGCGCAGCAATGTGCTGGTGCGCTACGGCACCGCCCTGGTGCGGGGCCGCGTGGACGAGGTCATCCGGCGCGTGGACATCTCCGGTCGCAACCGCAGTGAAGAGGAGATCGCTCACGGCAGCGCCGACGAGCTGGCCCTCAACGACATCGCAGAGGTGCGCGTGACGGTGGCCGAGCCCCTGCCGGTCGAGGCCTACCGCCGCAGCGGCCGAGTTGGCTCGTTCCTGCTGGTCAACCCGGGTAGCGGCGACACTCTGACCGCAGGCTTGGTGAACTAACATGACCCGGCCGGTACCCATCATCTGCTTGGCGCACGGATCCCGCCACCCACAGGCGGACCAGGCGGTCGTCGAGATCGCCGAGCGTATCGCCGAGAGCACTAGGGTGCCGGCCTTTGCCGCTTTCCTGGATTTCCACCCCGCCACCCTGGCCACCGTCGCGCACCGCGTAGTCGCGGCGGGGTACTCGGAGGCGGTTGTGGTTCCGTTGCTGTTCACTAGGGCTTTTCACGCCCGTCACGACGTCCCCGCTGCCATTGCTGAGGCTGCCGAGTCTATCGACGCCACCTCTTCCGCCAGCCTGACCCTGCATCTAGCCGATGGCTTGGGAACCGGTGCTGACATGGAAGCGCTGGTGGCTGACTTTACGGCTCAGTATCTTGCTGAGATTACCGCTGGGCCTGCAGATGCCGAGAGCGCTGGTGCCAGCATCGACAAGCTGGCGCTGTATTTCGTGGGTTCCAGCCAGCCCGGCGCCAACGAGGCGGTAGCCGAGTTCGCCGAGCGCGTCGGCGCCCGACTGAACATGCGCACCACTCGCTCCTTCGTTGCCACGGGCGAGCACCCGGGCAAGGATACGAACGCCCTGCTGGACTTCGCGGACGAACGCACCGTCACCGTGCCGCTGTTCGTCAGCCCCGGGCTGCTGTGGGACAGAGCCAAAGACCGAATGCCAAGCGGCCGGACATGTACCCGTCACCTCGGTGCCGCGGTTGCTCCGGTCGTTATCAGCCGCGCCTGTTGCGCTCTGCCCTAACTTCCCTAGCCAAGCTCCCTAACCGATTTCCCACAACAGCCCTCTTCACAACAGCTCCCCTCACAACACAACTCTCTAGGACTAACCCATGAAGATCTTGATTTTCGCCATCGTTGGCGTGGTAGCCCAGTTGGTCGATGGCGCGCTAGGCATGGCATTCGGCATCACGGCGACAACGCTGCTGATTTTCTCCGGCCTCGGTCCCGCGCACGCCTCCGCCGCCGTCCACCTCGCAGAGGTCGGCACCACGCTGTTTTCTGGCCTGTCGCACTGGCGGCTGAAGAACGTCCACTGGCCGACTGTCCTCGCCCTCGGCGTACCGGGAGCCATCGGTGCCTTTATGGGCGCCTATGTGCTCAGCAACCTATCCACCAAGGCCGCTGAGCCCGTCGTCTCCACCCTGCTGGTGCTTCTCGGCGCCTACGTGCTGGTGCGCAGTGTGGCCGTGCCGTGGAAGAAGGATGAAAAAACCCAGCCGGTCTCCACCACCCGCCGCTCCCGTTTCGGCCTGGCAGGCCTGGGCCTGGCCGGTGGCTTCCTGGATGCTTCTGGTGGTGGCGGCTGGGGGCCGGTCACGACCTCCACTCTGATGAGTGTGGGCAAGGCCGAGCCCCGCCGCATCATCGGCACGGTCAACACCGCCGAGTTCCTGGTTTCCGTCTCCGCCTCCGCCGGCTTCGTAGTCGGCATGGGTTCCGAGCTCTCGCAGAACTGGCAGCCCGTGGTCGGCCTGCTGGTCGGTGGCGCCATCGCTGCCCCCATTGCCGCGTGGATCGTGACCATTATGAAGCCAGAAGTACTGGGCGGAGTGGTCGGTGCCCTGCTGATGCTGCTGAACTCCAGCCGACTGGTGAACTACTTCGGTTTCCTCGGCGTAGTCGCCGTCATCCTCATCGGCCTGGCCGTCATCGTCGCACTCGTTGTCGTCCGCAAGCGCTCCCTGCTGGAACGCTCACTGACCGGCGACGATGTACCGGAAAACTCGCAGCAATCCACCTCTGACAGCGATGCTGTGGCCGCCGAGCGGTCGGCAAGTGGGCGTCAATACGAAAAACAGTGCGAACAAGAAAGAGAAAAAGAGCGCGCCAGGGGGTAAAACGAGGGCGAACCTTCCGCGCGCGCCTCGCCAGTGCGGGGCGGCCAAGGCACAATGGAGGTGAGAAAAGAACTCCATTGAGGAAGGTACGTGAGCTGTGTCTACTGGGACTGGATCCACTGGTACGAATGCCGTTATCTCGCCGATAGCTAGCGCCGCCGCCCGGCGCTCCGACATCCTGGAAGCACTGGGCGAAGCAGGTTCCGTCGACATCTTCGACACGATCCGCCCGTCGGCCCCGGACTTTGCCGCCGCCCTCGACGCGGCCTACGGCGCGGAAGCAGCTACCGACAGCGCGGCTGGCAATGCGGCTGGACCTACGACAGGCGCAGTGCTGCTGGGCACCGGGGAAATCAACTTCGATTCGCGCCTCGCCGCCGCTGCCGGAGCCTCCCACTACCTCGTCGCGGGCAGCCCAGCCGATGCCACGGCGCTGCAGTTGGCTTCCGGGCAGCTCGTCCGCTCCGACCGCACACCTGCCGGTATCTCTTTTATTGACGCCACCGCCGCGGCCGGCTCGGCATCGTCCACCGCCGTCGAGGCCGAGGGGAAGGCGATCCGCCACGTCGCACTGGAGGACATTGCGAAGGCCGGCGCCAAGGAACCGGTGATCGGGCCGGAGCTGTTCGAGCGCAACCTGATGATCAAGGCCCGCGAAAAGAACGCACACATCGTGCTGCCGGAAGGCGAGGACGACCGCATCCTCACCGCCGCCGACCAGCTGCTGCGCGCCAAAGTGTGCAAGCTGACCATCCTGGGCAACCCGGACCAGATCGCCAGCCGAGCCAAGGAGCTGGGGCTGGATCTTTCTACAGCCACGCTGACTGACCCGACCGAGGGTAGCCAGTTGGAGGGGTTCGCCACCGAGTTCGCCGAGCTGCGCAAGCACAAGGGGATCACGCTGGAGCAGGCGCGGGAGACGATGCAAGACATCAGCTACTACGCCACGATGATGGTCCACAAGGGCATCGCCGACGGCATGGTCTCTGGCGCGGCCCACACGACCGCACACACCATTAAGCCCTCGTTCCAGATCATTAAGACCGCGCCGGGATCCTCGGTGGTCAGCTCCATCTTCCTGATGGTGATGGACGGCGTGCTGTGGGCATTCGGCGACTGCGCCGTGAACCCGAACCCCACGCCTGAGCAGCTGGCGGAGATCGCCGCAGTGTCCGCGCAGACCGCCTCCCAGTTCGGCATTGAGCCGAAGGTGGCGATGCTGAGCTACTCCACCGGCATGTCAGGCGCCGGTGCCGACGTCGAGGCCGTTGCTGCCGCAGTGAAGAAGGCCCAAGAGGATAACCCGGATCTGCCGCTGGACGGCCCGCTGCAGTTCGACGCCGCAGTCGTGGAATCCGTTGGCCAGAAGAAGCTGCCGGGCTCCGACGTGGCCGGGCAGGCGACCGTGTTCGTGTTCCCGGACCTGAACTGCGGAAACATCACCTACAAGGCGGTGCAGCGCACCGCCGACGCCCTGGCAGTGGGGCCGATTCTGCAGGGGCTGAACAAGCCAGTGAACGACCTGTCCCGCGGGGCGACCGTTCCGGACATTGTGAACACCGTGGCGATCACGGCGATCCAGGCTAAGTAGAGGCTCATAAAGCGCACTATGCGGCGGCTCCGGCCCAGCGGCAGCCCCGACAAAGCGGCAGCCCCGACAAAGAAGAGAGAAGACAAATGACCCAGTACGTACTCGTCCTTAACTCTGGTTCCAGCTCCATCAAGTTCCAGGTTCTCGACCCGAATGCCGACGCGACGGCCGACCCGTTCGTCTCCGGCATTGTCGAGAAAATCGGCGAGAAGAAGGGGCACATCCAGATTCAGACGGAAACGTCGAAGATGGAGGACAATCGCCCTATCCTCAGCCACTCTGTTGGCCTAGAACGTGCCTTCGGCATGATGACGCTACTGGGCGTCGGACCCCAAGACCTAGACCTGGTAGCAGCAGGGCACCGCGTGGTCCACGGCGGGGCAACGTTCACAGAGCCCGTACTGATCGACGACGACGTGATTGAGCAGCTGAAGGACCTGATCCCGCTCGCGCCGCTGCACAACCCCGCGAACATCGACGGCATCGAAAACGCGCGAGCGCTGCTGGAACACGTTCCGCACGTGGCCGTGTTCGATACCGCGTTCTTCTCCACGCTGCCGGAGCACGCCGCGAACTACGCCATCAAGAAGGACGTCGCCGAGGAATACAACATCCGCCGCTACGGCTTCCACGGCACCAGCCACGAGTACGTATCCTCCAAGGTGCCGGACCTGCTGGGCAAGCCCGCCGAGGAGGTCAACCAGATCACTCTGCACTTGGGTAACGGTGCTTCGGCCGCCGCGATTCGTGGCGGGAAGGCTGTTGATACGACGATGGGATTGACGCCACTCGCCGGCCTGGTCATGGGCACCCGTTCCGGCGACATTGACCCTGGCATTATTTTCCACCTGGCGCGCTCCGGTGGCATGACGGTGGATAAGATCGACAAACTGCTGAACCGCGAGTCCGGCCTGAAGGGGCTGGCCGGGGTGAATGACTTCCGCGAGCTGAAGACCATGATCGAGGATGGCGATGAGGACGCTCAGCTGGCCTACGACGTGTACATCCACGCACTTCGCCGCTTCATCGGGTCTTACATGCTGATTCTCGGTGGCGTGGACGCGATTGTGTTCACCGCAGGCGTGGGCGAGAACGCGGTGCAGGTGCGCCGCGATGCAATGGCTGACCTGCAGAACTTCGGCATTGAGATTGACGAGGCGCGGAATGAAAACTCCGAAGGGGTCGTCGGCGCACGGGAGATCTCGACTGACGATTCCAAGGTGAAGGTCTTCGTGGTGCCCACCAATGAGGAGCTGGCGATTGCCCGCCAGGCGACGGAGCTGGCTGCGCAGCAGTAGTGCCGGTTTAGCTCCCTTGGCTGGGTCAAAATGTCGGAAAAGCTGCAAAACGTTATTGGGTACTATTTCTACTTATGTAAAACTGCAGGTAGGAGCGTTGTTGTCGGTGGCACAAGTTTTGCTGGCTCTACGTTTTGCAACTTTTCCGACATGTAGAACTCTTGGGGAGGGTGAATTGCCTCAAAATGTGGAGAGGGTTCGCGCGTTGGCGGTTATTTAGCCCCGTCGGGGCAGGGATGTCGTTAGGGTGAGAATATGTGCGCTGTTGGGGTTCCGATTGGGGGCTTGTGGAACCGAAATGTCGTTAGAACGAGAATACGTTAATGCAATGAGTTTTCACTAGTGTAAAAGTGCAGGTAGAGGGCTTGGAGCTGGGCACAGAATTTTTTCGGCCTTCGCAGATTCCCGATCTAGCGACATTTGACTGGCAGATGGCCTGCGGATTCCCGATCTAGCGACATTTGATCCGGGAAAGCTGGGCAGGTGGGACTGCAGGGGAAAGCCGGGCAGGACGAGAGAGGGCGGAGGGGGCGGAGCAGGGGAAAAGCCTGCTCAGAACCAGGTTCGAGGGCGGATCCGGTTGGCCATGTCCACCAAGTGATACCTGTGGCGGGCGAAAGGAGCCTGGCGAGCCAGCTGGCGCAGGCTCGCTTCAAGGCCGGAGCGTAGTCCGCGCTCGGTGAATTGCACGTCAAATAGTGGCGCTGACGCGGCTCGACGTCTCGCTTTACCGGAGCCGCTGGAGCCGCCGGGGCCGCCGGAGCCGCTTGAGCCGTCTGGGGCTTTAGAGGCGCCAGTCCTGGAGGACGCGCCGGAGGACGCGCTGGACGACGCGCTGGAGGACGCGCCGGAGGACCCGCTGGAAGATGTACTGGGGCTGGGAAGGCTGTCCGGAGCTTTGGATCCGTAAGTGCCGGAAGATGCGTTGAAGTCGCCAGCCGGGCCGCCGCCGACCACGCCGCCGCCGACCACGCCGCCGCCGACCACGCCGCCGACCACACCAGCGCCATCATCCGGCACGTCGCCCACACCCCGCAGCCACGTCAGCCCCGCACTCAGCACGGCTATCCGAACCTGCGACAGTCGCGGCTCGTTAGTCGGCAGCGTTTCCAAACGCCTAGCCGCACGGCGGATGCGGGATTCGGTGAGGCGGTTGGCGTCAGAAATAAGCAACAGAATAGAAGTCAACCGCGCCAAACGATTGTGCCGCGACGACTGCGGCAGCCGATCCAACGCCGCGACGGCCGAATCGACCATGCCCTCCGCGTACAGCTGCCTGGCCAGGCCAAACGCGCTCGAAACGGTGGAAGGGTTCGTGGCCCACACCAACCCGTACAAGCGCATGGCGTGGAATCGCAGGCTGATGGGATCCTGCGTGATGTGATCCCAGCCAGGAATGCCCGTGTAATCCTTCACCGGCACCCGCTGCGCATAAGCCAGGGAAGAGGCTGCGCGGGCGATGTGTTCGCTCAGCAGCTTCGTGGAGTTCACGCCCTGCTGCTGCAGCAACAGCTCATCCGTCGCAGCCAAGGCCAGCTTCGGCGCAGGCTCGCCGGGAAGAATGTACAGCACCCGGTTGAAGAACTTCTGCGCCTCCGCAAACTTCCCCGTCAGCAGCGCAGCAACCCCAGAGTGCCACTGGAAGCGCCAGTCGTTCTCCAGCCGCGGCTTCAGCTCGGCCAGCAGATCCTGTGCCTCGCGGGTACGCCCCACGTCCAACAGCGCACGCACCATCGTCAGGGGAATCTCCACGGAATGCTTCAAGTCCGGCTGGGCATAGGCCGCGCGCAGGGTATCCAGCAGGTCGCCGGCCTCGGTAAAGCTGGTGGCGGACAGCAGCCCATAGCCCGGATCCTTCGAATCGGCCAGCGGGGTCGGCAACGCGCTGACGACCTCGGGGACGGAAACCTCCGCGGACCTCACCACACCGTCGACCAGCTGGTCCGTGCGGAACACAATGTGCTTCGTGCCGAAGGTACTGCGCTGCGCGGTGAAGCGGGTGTTCAGGTGCGGGTAGTGGCGGCCGTCGCGGATGGCCAGGATCTCCCGCAGCACGCCGATCAGCTGGTTTGCCATCGCGGTGGCGGAGCCAAAGCGCGCGTCCGGGTTCTCATCTGTCGCGCGCAGCAGCAAGCGGTAAAGGGAAAGGTATTCGCGGAACAGCGGCACTTCGTCCGGGGTGGGCAGCTGTGACGAATACACGCCGTCGACCACCGGCAAATTCACAATCAGCGCGGCCAGTGTGCGACCGACGGTGTAGATATCGCTGGCGACGGTCGGCCCGGTCTTCGCGATCTCGGGGGGCTGGAAGCCCTTCGTGCCGAAGATGTGCCCGAACGCGCCGATGCCCGTCACCGCGCCCAGGTCGATCAACTTCACCTGATCCTCGGTGATCAGGATGTTGTCCGGCTTCAAGTCGTTGTACACCACTCCACGGGAGTGCAGGTAGTCCAGTGCAGGCAGGATCTCTAGGATGTAGCCGATCGCCACGTCCGGCTCCAGCAGCCCGGAAGCCAGCTTGCGCCGCTGGGCGCGCAGCGACGGGCCGCCGACGTACTCCATCACGATGAACCCACCGGGCGAGCGCGGATCGTCGATGAAGTTGAAGATCTTCACGATGCCGGGGTGCGTAATGTCCGCCAGGAATGCCCGCTCTGATTCGGCGACGGCGCGTTCCTGTTCGTTCTTCGTGGCCATCATGCCTTTGAGCACCACGTAGCGGTCGGCGACGTTGTGGTCGACCGCGATGTACACCCACCCCAGGCCGCCGTGTGCGATGGGGCCCAGAATCTCGTATTGGCCTGCGATGATGTCGCCTGCTTTCAACGTCGGCGGGGCAATGCCCTTTTCGATTGCCGAGGTGGGGTCGATCACCGCGTCTTCGGGGTCCGTCGGGGCGATGAAAGGCAGCTGCACCATGCCGTCGGCCACGGACGCGCCGGAGCGGTGCGTGCCACGCCTCTTGCGGAATGTCGATAGCGCCTCAATCCGGGAGCGTTCTCCCGAGTCCACGGCACTGGCCGGGGATACCGCGCCCACGGGGGCGGTGTTGCGTACGGTCTCATCGGTGTCTTCGTCGGCATCGTCGTCGGCGAAGGGGTCGAAGATTACAGCCTCGGTGCTCTCGTCGGTGTCCTCGTCGGCGAAGGGGTCGAAGGGCACCGCCTCGGTGTGCACTTCGGGCTCGCTAACGCCCTCGCCCTCTGCACTATCGCTCACGCCCCCGCGCGGCTGCTCGTCATCGTGCTGCGTCATTGTTCCTCCACCGCCTTTCGCCTTAACTTGTTGAGTTCCTTCGATGCTTCTTCGTCGCGGTACTTTAACGGTAGTGGTGACGCCGGCCCCAGGTAGTCCGCCAGCCACGTGTCATACAGGTCTTGCCACGTTCCGTCGCGCCGAATCCTCTCGAGCGTGGAGTTCACCTGCATCACCAGGCCTGTTGTCTTTCGAGGGAATCCCGGGGGTGCGATGGCCACCGCGTAGTGGTTCGTATTCGAGGTTTCGGCCACCAGAGCGGTGTAGGGATCCTGGGCCTTCAGGCCGGTGAGGATGGCGTCATCCGTATAGATAGCGTCGGTCTGGAAGCGCTGCATGGCCATGAGGCAATCAGTCCATGCCTGGGCCAGCAGCAGCCTCCCCACGTCGTATTGCTTGATCCGCACGGCGGAGGTCGAGTCGCGCGTCACGCACACAGTCTTGTCGTGCAGCTGGTCGAAGCTTTCGATCTTGGAATCGCTCAGCACCAGCAGGCGCGAATGAACCTGCAGGTAAGGAATGGAAAACTCGACCTTCGACTGGCGCGAGCGGGTGGGGGACATCGTCCGCACGACGATATCTACGTCCCCGCTCCGTAGCGCTTCCGCGCGCTCGCGGCTCTCCACGTAGCGGAACTCGATCCTGTTGGGGTCGCCGAAGATATCCCTGGCGATCTCCCGCGCCAAGTCCACCTCGAAGCCCGCGACGTCACCCGTGACGGGGTCGCGGAATCCCAGCCGGTTCAGCGATTGGGCTACGCCCACGATCAGACGACCCCGGCGGAAAATCTCCGGCACGCGTTCCTTCGGCTTGCGGGTATCCGGCTTGATAGAGCCATAGGGTTCTTCACTGCCTGTGTTGTCGATGGCTGGGTTCATATCCGCTGCGGCGTCCGCATCGCCCGGTACATCGGCAGAATCGGCGTAGGACGCGCCGTAGGGCAGGTCTTCGTTGGCGTTGTGCTTAGCGTTCGGCCATTCGGGCAGGGTGGGGTTATCCATGGCGCAGGCCGTGGTTGCGGCAAGCGCGGCGGCAGAAAGGGTTGCTGCGATCGGCTTCAACAAAGCGGGCCACCAGCGCTGAATCCGCGGACTGTGTGGATTGCGTGAACGTAAAGTGCGTGAGTGCTGCTGTGCCATTAGAGGAACTCCTGCAGTCGGGGTCGCGTGCCGCCGATGACACACAGGGCCGACAGGACCGTCAGGGCCAGAACCAGGTTCGTCACGCGGCCAGCGGCGCTGCGGCTTTCGACCAGAATATCGCGCAGCTCGGCGCGGATGCTGCTGATGAGTTCCTGCATTTCATCGTCCACGATCGTGTAGTCCGACGTGTCCTCGCCGGGGTCACCCGGCCCGCGGCCGTCCTGGATGCCCTTGCCATTCGGGTCTTTCTTCACCTTCGTGTCCAGCGCGGCCGCCAGCGCTTCGGTGTAGCGGCCGTTCTGCAGTTCAGAAACCATGCGCGCGTGCGATTCGTCCCACGAGCGCAGGGCTTCGCGCGCCGTATCGATGCGCTCTGGGTGGCTCACTTGCTTGCGCAGTGCTTCCAGCTTCGAATCGATGTCGGCCATGGAATCAGAGAACTTCTGCTGGCGATCCTTGCCGTAGTCACGCTGAATCAGCCCCAGCGCTTCCTGTGTGCGCGATTGTTGCACCGAGATGCGCACTGCGGTGAGCTGCTCCAGCGGTCGCACGGTGCCTTGCACGTTTTGGTTACCCGCGTGCCACGTCAGGGCTGCGCTTGTGGACGCCCACACGAGTGCAAACAACATAAGTCCGGTGGCCGCTACATATCCGATGTTGAGCCGCCTGTTGGTCAGTGCTGCGAGCCAGAATTGCGCGATGACCAGCATGATGATCGCCGCCACAATTCCGGAGAGGGGGAACCAGAGGGGAGCAGATAGCTTCGCCTGCTGGGCGGAGACTTCCTCCGAGGTCCTGGAATATAGCTCCCGGGCAGCGGGCAGCATCGTGTTCTGCATCAGGGTGGAAGCCTGAGTCAGGTAGGAAGCGCCGACGGGGTTGCGCAGGCGGTCGTGCGTCTGCGCTTTGGACATCAGCTGGAGGTAATCCGGCAGAGAGTTCTGAATCTGCAGCACCAGCGCCATCTCGCGCGACTCAATGTCATCGATGCCACTGGTGGCGCGGATGATGGCTGACGAGGCGCTGGTCATGGCCGCGTCGTAATCCTTCGTGGCCGTATCGCTGGTGGACTTGCGCAGGAAGCTGGTGGTGGCCACGGAATCCGCCACGGACAGTGAGTTAAAAAGCTCCTGTGCTGCGTCCGACAGAGGTTCGGTACGGGTGACGAGGGTATTTAGCTGCGACTGGCGATTTTCTGAGCTGTAGACCATCGCGCCGCCGGCGGCGAGGATAGCCAAGACCAGAATGGTGGAGATGATGCTGAGAAGACCAGGGGATGTCCTGGCAAATCTCAGGAACCTGCGCGGCGCTTCCAGCGCCGGATTCATCAGTCCCCTAAACGACCGCCCACGACCGGTGGGGTGCTCGTCGCTGTCCATCCACCGGTCTGCCTCGAACGCAGTCACTGGGGGCATAAGCACAAAGTATATACACCCTAAGTAATTTCGCGTCTACAAAGTCGACTTAGTGTGGCACACTGGAACGCATGATTACGGTCAGTTCCCTTACCAAAGCCTATAAAGGCACTACGGTAGTCGATGATTTGAACTTTGAGGTCACCCCCGGAATAGTTACCGGGTTCTTAGGACCCAACGGTGCCGGCAAGTCTACGACGATGCGAATGATCGTCGGTTTGGATGAGCCGACGAAGGGCACTGCCCGAATCGACGGCAAGGCATACGCCGAATACAAGCATCCGCTGTCCAAGGTGGGCACCCTGCTGGACGCGAAGTGGGTGCACCCCAACCGCAGCGCGGCTTCGCACCTGCGCTGGGTCGCCGCGGCGAACGGCATCTCTAAGAAACGCGTGGATGAGGTCCTGGGTATTGTGGGCCTCAGCGACGTTGCCGGTCGTAAGGCCGGAAAGTTCTCTCTGGGCATGGGGCAGCGCCTCGGCCTGGCGTGCGCCTTGCTGGGCGACCCGGAGGTCCTGATCCTCGACGAGCCGGTCAACGGCCTGGACCCGGAGGGCATCCGCTGGGTTCGTGACTTCGTTCGGGCGCTGGCCCGTGAGGGTCGCACTGTACTGATCAGTTCGCACCTGCTCAGCGAGATGGCGCAGACCGCCGACCACCTGATCGTCATCGGCAAGGGTCGGCTGGTGGCCAACCAGAGCACCCACGAGTTCATCAAGTCGACCTCCGAGGTAGCCACCGTCGTCCGAACTGACCACGTTGATGAGATGAAGGCAGCCCTGATGGAGGAGCAGGTGCGCTTCGAAGAGGGCAAGGACCTGGACGGTCGCACGACACTCACCATTCCGCAGCAGGAAAGCGACTGGGTGGGCGCCCTGGCCTACAGCTATGGGCTGCGTCTGCGCGAGCTATCTGAGAAGCGCCCGAGTCTGGAGGACGCATACCTGCGTATGACGCAAGAGCACGTGGAGTACCACGCGAACGTCGAGGCGGCTCAAGCCACAGAGGCAGCTCAAGCCCCAGAGGCGGAATCCACGGCGGGGCGTCACCAAGAAAAGGCTGAGGCAACCAGCAAGGCTGAAGAAACCGGGAAGGCCGCCGAGGCAACCGGCAAGGCCGTGCGCCTGCAGAAAGAAGGGGACAAGTAATGGTGAACGTGATCCAGTCGGAACTCATTAAGATCCGCAGCACCAAGGCCCTGTGGTGGACCTCCGGGCTGATCCTGTTCTTCTCGCTAGGCTTCGCGCTGCTGAACGGCGGCATGACCGGCTCGCTGCTGAGTAGCGCCGAGACGCAGAAGGACCCGGAGCTGTACATGTCCGTCGCCAGCTCCATTAACGCTGGCATGGGCCTCAACGGCTTCCTGACCTTCGGCATGATGATCGTGATGATCCAGTCCGTCATGATGGTGACCACCGAATACGGTTCGAACACCAGCAAGACCACCCTGCTGGCCACCCCGACGCGTTGGCAGGTGCCGATCGCGAAGTTCCTGGTTTATGGGCTGATTGCCTCGATCCTGGCGTTTGTGTCGAACGTCGTCGGCACGATCCTGGCACGCTGGTCGCTCGGTTGGAAGCTGGAGGACGAGGAGCTGCTGAGCAAGGCCGGCCTCGGCGCCGACGGCCTGTGGGAGCAGATCTGGCGCACCGAGGTCTTCCTGCTGCTGACCATCGCCGCCGCCATCGGCGTGGGTTACCTGGTGCGCAACACCGCAGGTGGCATTGCCGCCCTGCTGCTGTGGAACCTGGTTATCGAGGGCACGCTGGTGCAACTGGTGCCGAAGGTCCGCGACTGGCTGCCGCCGTACATGCCTTTCACGAACGCCGACGCGTTCACCGGCATGCACGACCTGGAGGATGCGCCGTGGGGTCAGACCGGCTCGATCCTATACTTCGCCGCGTGGTGTGTGGTGCTCTTCGTGGCTGGACTGATCACGCTAAAGAAGCGCGACGCTTAAAGGCGTTCTATTTAGGACGCCCCTTCGCCCCACCGGCTATCACGCGCCAGGTGGGGCTTTCGCATGTCGGGCTAAGCCGGCTTGCACTGATTAGTCTGGCTTGCGCTGTAGATCGTCGACGAGAGATTCCGCGGCCAGGGAAAGATTGCGCAGCGCGGGCACGCCACGGCGCAGCTTTGCGATGTCGCGCGCGTCCATGCGGTCGGTGGCCTTAGTGATGATCAGCGCCCACTCGTCGGTGATGGAGTTCATCATGTCCACGCCCTCGTCGGTGAGGTAAAGATCCTGGGCGCGCTTGTCCTCCGGGTTGGCCTGGCGGCGTACCAGACCGGAGTTGATGAGGCGCCGGACAGTGGCCGATACGTTCGAGGCGCGGAGGAAGCGCAGTCGGGCAACGTCGGAAACGCCGCAGCCCGGATGCTGGGAAATGAACTGCAGCACCTCGATCTCCGACTGGGAGATCTCCAGTGACTGGTTCGGGCGCTCCATCAACCGGCGCGTGGCAGAAAGAAAGTCATACACTGCGGTGGCGATCTCGGCGACGTCGATCTCCGGCAGTATCTCGGGTGCCTTGCGCCCGCGTACCTGTGGCTGGGAAGGCGTTTGTGGCGGCTTCTGGGGTGACGGGGTCATCGGCGAAACTCTCTTTTGGCGTTTTAGCGTTCGTTCATTAATAACTTGTGAAACACCCTATATGACGCTGATCCCACTATTGCCTGATTTGCCAATAAAGGGAACGCCGAATGCTACTGCAGCGCGCTGGTGAGCCGCGCGACGTTATCCACGTACTGCTTGTACAGCGGCCGGGTGCTCCACTGCTCTTCGGTGAGCAGCGCCGAACGCTCCTTGTAGTCGTCCGTCAGCGCACGTAGTGCGTTCAAAAGCTCGCCCTTGCCGACCATCAGTGAAATCTCGTAGTTCAGGCCGAAGCTGCGCATGTCCATGTTAGAGCTACCCATCACTGCCACCTCGCCATCGGCGATGGCGAACTTGGAGTGCAGCACCTTCGGGTAGGGGTACAGGTACATGTGTACCCCGGCCTTCAGCAGCTCCGAGTAGTAGGAGGCCTGCGCGTGCCCCACCATCGGCTGATCCGACTTCTCGGAGACGTAGAGCTCCACCCGCACGCCGCGGTAGCAGGCGGTCGTCACGGCCTCCATGAGGGACTCGTCGGGGATGAAGTACGGGCTGATCAGCTTGAGCGTGTGCTTGGCGTGGTGTGCGATAGAGGTGAACAGTCGCAGGTTCGGCTCCGTGGTGAATCCCGGGCCGGAGGGCACGATCTGCATGATGTCCGCGCCCGTGTCCTGGTCGTGCGTATGCAGCCACTCCTTGGCATCCGTGGGGTTGATCAGGTCCAGTTCCTCGTTGGTTTCGGTGTACCAGTCCACGGCGAAAACCGAGTTGATGGTGCTGACGATCGGCCCGGTGAGCTCCGCCATCACGTCCACCCATTCGCGGCCGATCTTGTGGTTCTTCGGTTTCTGGTACGGGGCCTCGATCATGTTTTGCGAGCCGATGAAAGCCACCCGCCCGTCCACGACCACTAGCTTGCGGTGGTTGCGCAGGTCGGGGCGGCGGAAGCGCCACTTGAAAGGTTGCAGTGGCAGCATGACCTGCCAGTCCACGCCCATGGCCTTCAACCTCTTGCCCAGCTTCTTGTTGCCCTTGTACTTGTGCGCGCCGATGTGATCCCACAGCACGCGCACCGTCACGCCGCGCTGTGCGGCGCGCCCCAGCGCCTCGAAGAAGGGCTCGGTCGTATCGTCCCAGGCCATGATGTAAATCTCGACGTTTACATAGTCTTTCGCCGAGTCGATGGCGCGGCACATGGCGGCGATGGATTCCTCGTAGTCCGAATGCAGCGCCTGCATCGTCCCATCCACCGCCGGCAGCGCGGTGAGTTCGCGGTTGAGGCGCACCAGGGAGCGCAGTTCATCGCTCAGTTCGCTGCCCTCTGGCACGTCGGGCTCGTCGGAGCTCATGGTGCGGATCAGCTCGTTGGCCTGGTTCTGGATGCGGTGGCGGCGCCGGTTGATCGCTGGCGAGCCCATCAGCAGGAATAGGAATATGCCCAGGAAGGGAATGAGGAAGATGGCGAGCAGCCAGGCCATGGCGGACGTGGGGCGTCGTTCCTTAGGAACCCAGCCCAGGGCAAAGACCTTGAGCGTGTAGTCCAGAACGACCAGCGTGACCTGCCACCATTGCAGGTCGTCGGTGAACTCGCCGAAGATTCCAAAAAGATCGGGGAACGGCATGGCTTAGACTCCGCCGTTGGCTTTGCCGTCAGCGTTGCCGTCGACGCTGTAATCCACGATCACCGGAGCGTGGTCGGAGGCACCCTTGCCCTTGCGCTCATCGCGATCCACGCGCGCGGAAGTCGGGGTAAGCCCGCGGCAATACTGCAGGTCAATGCGCATTCCCTCGCCCTTTTGGAAGCGCATGGCCTGGTAGTCCCAGTAGGTGTATTCGTCGGCGATCAGGTCCGTCGCGGCCGTCATCCCCGCATCCTCCAGGGCGCGCAGCCGGGCGCGCTCGTTGGGGGTCACGTGCGTCCGACCGTCGAAGAAGCTGCGATCCCATACGTCCTTGTCGCGCGGGGCGATGTTGTAGTCGCCGACCAGGCACAACTTCTGGCTGCTCTTTCTTTCGGACGCCCCCACGCCCGAGCCCGCCGCATACGCCGCGAGGGCGTCGAGCCACCGCAGCTTGTAGGAGTAATGCGGATCCGCGATCTCGCGGCCGTTAGGAACGTACAGGCTCCAGATCTCCACGCCGCCGCAGGTCGCGCCAATCGCGCGTGCCTCCAGGGCCTGGTCAGCGTCCAGATCCTTGTCGAAGCCGGGCTGGCCGAAGTCGGTCTGCACGTCCTCCAGCCCCACCCGCGACAGGATGGCCACGCCGTTGAAGCTGTGCAGGCCGAAGTGGGTCTGCTGGTAGCCAGTGTCAGAGAAATCGGGGAACTGCTTGTCGGTGCACTTGGTTTCCTGCAGGCACAGTACGTCGACGTCGCTGCGCTGCAGGAACTCGCGCACCCGCTCCTCGCGGGTGCGTACGGAGTTGATGTTCCACGTGGCGATGCGCATGGTTAAGCATTCTAGCGCGTGCGCAGACTGCGACTACGGTGGTGTTCGCTGAAGCCCAGCTTGTGGTACAGCGCCTTTCCGGCGGTGTTGGAATCGATAACGTCCAGGTAGGCGCGGTCGGCGCCGTTGTCCTTGCCCCAGTCCAGGATGTGCTGGCACAGTAGGGTGCCCAGTCCCTGGCGGCGGTATTCCGGGGCGACGGCCACGGCGGAGTAGCCCAGCCAGCCGTCGGTGATGGTGGCGCGGGTGATGGCTGCGAGTTGCCCGTCGATGGTCAGGCGCGCGAAGCCTAGCTGGCCGTCGATGCGTTGGCTCAGCAGATCCAGGGCCTTCTTGGGCAGGGGTTGGCCGCGGAACTCGTACATGGAGAACCAGTCGGCAGTCGGACTGTCGTCGACTGTGAGCGCGACCTGTGCGTCGGCAAGTGGCGGGGTCAGCTGGCTTTCTGGCTGTCCACCCAGGTCTTTGCTCATCACCACGATCTCCGGCCCGCGTTCACCCGGCAGGTGCTCGGCGGGGCGGCCGATCCGGTCGGGGATCATCAGCTGGCACGGCAGGTCGTGGGAGCGGTAGAACTCCTGCAATTCCGCGAGCGGAACTTCTTGCAGCCCGGCGCTCGGACCGATGGGTACTGCGGAGTTGCTGCGTTCGGTGATGCCATCGCCCGCGCGCGCCAGCCAGCCGCCGATCATCTGGTTATCGATGCCGGGGAAGGCTGCGGCTTTGGCGGTCTCCAGCGCGCGTATATCGCTGTTGCGCACGGGTTTCGCGCTCAGGGTCTTCAGCACCACCACGTTGCCGTCCGGGATGATCCGGTCGTCGACCTGCAAAGGGTTCACGCTGCGGAGCACGCCGATCGCGTCGGTGACGGTGCCTGCGTCTTCAGTGACGCGGTAGCGCACCACCACGCGCACGCCCGGGCGGATGCTGACGGGGTCGGTGAGGCGGCTGATCGGGAACCCGAAGCCTTCCACCCGCCGCGCACCGGCGTGAGCGGCGGAGAAGGTCGTGTCCTTATTCATGTCCGAAAGGATCCTCGTCCACGCCGGGCAGCCAGGTGTTGCCTGCGTGATCCCAGCCCTCGGCCTTAATGGCCTTCTTGGACTTGCGCTTCCAGCGGCCGATCAGGGTGTCGGTGTAGAGGTAACCGTCCAGGTGGCCGACCTCGTGCTGAAGGCAGCGGGCGAAGAAGCCGGTGCCCTCGACGGTGACTTCCTCACCGTTTTCGTCCAGGCCGGTCACTCGCGCCCAGTCGGCGCGGCCGGTGGGGAAGGAGTAGCCGGGTACGGACAGGCAGCCTTCCTCGTCCTCTTCCTCGTCGGGCATGGATTCGGGGATCTCGCTGGTTTCCAGTACCGGGTTGATCACGCAGCCGCGGCGCATTGTGCCCAGCTCTGTGTCGGGGCAGTCGTAGATGAAGAACCTTTTATTGACGCCAACCTGGTTGGCCGCCAATCCCACACCATTGGCCGCGGACAGAGTTTCGTACATGTCCTCGATCAGGGTGGCGAGGTCTGGGATCTCGCTCGGGTCCACCTTGGTGGTGGGGTTGTGGAGGACGGGGTCGC
Organism: Corynebacterium macclintockiae; assembly: GCF_027570165.1. Classification (NCBI taxonomy): domain Bacteria; kingdom Bacillati; phylum Actinomycetota; class Actinomycetes; order Mycobacteriales; family Corynebacteriaceae; genus Corynebacterium; species Corynebacterium macclintockiae. The sequence continues at coordinate 82,679 of NZ_JAKMUV010000004.1, read as the reverse complement.
CACAGATGACGATAGGCATGATGGTCATGACTCACAGTCTAGAATCTATTGCCATGTTGTCAGACCGAGAGATCGCCATTTTGGAGTTTGAGCGCCACTGGTGGCTGGATACCAGCGCAAAGAACGAGCACATCCGTGGCGAGTTCGGGGTGGATCCGGTGCGCTATTTCCAACAGCTCAACCGTTTGATCGAGCGCCCCGAGGCGCTGGATTTCGATCCCGTGTTGGTGCGGATGTTGCTGCGCCGCCGCGACGAAGAGTGAGCGACCGCGCGTGTCAGGCTTGTTACCAATGTTGCGAAAGTTAAAATCTGAGGCGTGACTGATTCGAACCGACCACGCCATGCACTCGACGACGCAGAGGATAGCGAGAACCTCGGCTTGCCCCTCCGCGGGCTCGCCATGATTCTGATCGCTGTGGCCGTCCTGCTGATCGGCTGGGCTGCCTACTCCCTGACGGGGAAGGATTCCGACGAATCCAACCGGGCCAGCCAGAGCCAGCAGACCAGCCAGGCGCAGAACCAGCCTGGTAAGGCTCCCTCGAACGAGCAGGGTTCGCGCACCCCCGGTGGTCCCGAGTCCGACAAGCCGAAGCCGGAAGGCGAGCAGGCTGGCCGGGAGAATGCTTCCGCCGATGGGCGCCAGGAAGGCGAAGCTAATCCGGCGGAGGGTGGCGTCAATAAAGAAAACACCTATGTGGCCGTCCTCAACAACAGTCCCATCGCAGGGCTCGCCGGCGACGTAGCTAACAAGATGCGCGACCAACAGTGGAGCAAGACCGGTGTGGGCAACCTCCCGGACGAATCGGGTGTGTTCCCGACGTCTGTAGTGCTCTACTCGAAGGGTAATGACGCCGAACGTCAGCTAGCCGAGCAGCTCGCCAAGGACCTCGGCATCTCCTCGCGCGAACGGGATGAGGTGACCGATCGCACCCTCACTGGTGTAACCATGCTGGAGGGGGAGCGCCCCGCGGGTGTCGTTGTTGTGACAACAAATGACATGCCCCGTTAAAGTAAAAGAGTTCTTTAAACTTCTGTCTACATATCTTTAAGGGGCCACAATGGACTTCCCGGGTTCCGCGCCTTCTGTTGGTATTGAGTGGGAAGTCGCCCTCGTTGACCCCGAAACCCGCGACCTGGTTCCGCGTGCTGCGGAACTGCTGGAGCGGATGGACGAGGTGCACCCCGGCCACAAGGTCGTCCGCGAGTTTCTAGCGAATACCGTGGAGATGGTCTCCAGCGTGCACGGTACGATCCCGGAGGCCGTGGAGGAGCTGCGCGGCCAGGCCAAGCAGCTGCTGGAATGCGCGGACGACATCGGCGTGAACCTGTTCTCCGCTGGCACGCACCCATTCGCACACTGGGGGGACCAGAAGCTTAGCGAAAAGGGCAGCTACCAGGAGATCATCGAGCGCACCCAGTACTGGGGCCGCCAGATGCTGATCTGGGGAATCCACGTGCACGTGGGCGTGGGCTCCAAGGAAAAGGTGTGGCCGATCATCAACGCGTTGATGACGCACTACCCGCACATTTTGGCCATGTCCGCCAGCTCGCCCGCATGGGAGGGGCTGGATACCGGCTATTCCTCCAACCGCACCCTGCTGTACCAGCAGTTGCCGACCGCGGGTATGCCCTACCACTTCGAGGACTGGGAGCGGTGGGAGGAATTCAACCGGGACCAGGATCGTTCCGGGGTGATCAACCACACCGGCTCGATGCACTTCGACGTGCGTCCCACCAAGTACGGCACGGTGGAGACCCGTTTTGCTGACGCCACGATGGAGCTGTGGGAGCTCGCAGCCATCGCCGCCTACACTCACTGCCTGGTGGTGTACTTCGAGCGCCGCCTGGATGCCGGCCACAAGCTGCCGAGCCTGCAGCCCTGGCATGTTGCGGAGAACAAATGGCGCGCGGCACGCTACGGCCTGGACGCGCTGATCATCACGGATAGGGAGACTAACGAGGCGCTGGTCACTGACGAGCTGGATGCGTGGGTGGATAGGCTCGCCCCGCTGTCGGAGGAGCTGGGCTGCGCCGCCGAGCTGCAGGATGTGCGCAAGCTGATCGCCCGCGGTGGGGACTACGCGCTGCAGCGTGCCGCCGCCCGGGAATACGGCGCGGCGCCGGAACCGGGCACGCGTACCCGCGGTGACGATGGGGTAGAGGGTGGCTTCACTCAGCCGGAGGCGTGGATCGCTGCGGTCGACCTGACGGTCGACCGACTGCGGAAGTCGCTGTAGTTACGCGGCCTAGCCGCTGTTACACGGCCTAGCCACCATGACGTGGCGAAGCTTAGAGGTGCAGCTTAGAGGTGCAGGCGGGAGGCTGCGTTGCACAGCGCGTTGGCGATCGAGGTATCGCGATCCGCGCCGAAGCCGACGGCCCACACGCGCTTGGACTTGTGCACCGCGTAAATGAAGGTCACCGTGGCCTCGAAGATGTCGTACTGGTGGAACTCCACAACTTCCACAGGGAAGCTGTGGTCAGCCAGAACCTCCGACATTGCAGAGGATGCGCCCATCGCGGTGATCTCCACGCGGGTGGCCTGCCCATCGGCGCGCAGGCCACTGACCTGCATGCTGAAGTCGTGGCGACCCAGCGAGCGGCGGGTGGCCTTCAGGTAATCCACGCGGATCGCGGCGGGAGCGTAGGTGCGGATGAACTTCTTCCACTCCATGCCGCGCGCCTCCTGGCGCATGCCGACCGGCAGGCGCTGCCCGAAGCGGGCGCGGAAAGGATCCTCCGCGAAGGTGCGGGTGCGCTTGCGGCGCTTTTCGATGCGAGTGTGTACCGGCTCGCTGAACGTCTTCGCAGTCGAACGTCGCGCGCTGGGTAGCGGGGTGTACACCGGCGCGTCTAGCTCCATGTCCTGGTCCGAGCTTGCGAAGCGGATCAAGGTCGTGGTGTTCGAAGTAGAGACGTTCATGGGAGTGGCTCGAATTTCTGGAACAGAATCTTACAAAGTGCGGTTGACTAAAAAGGTGCAGTTGGTTAAGTACTGCTACTTAAATAATGTAATCCGTCTCACTCTGAGATTCAAACTGTTGCCTAGTTCTCATTCTGTGAGATTTCCGGTGGTAGGGGCCGGTTCCAGGCAATAGTTCGGCAGCGTCTGGCAGCGTCTGGGTAGCGTTTGGGCAATGCTAGGGCAACGCCTCGGCAGTGCACGCGCACTAACCGAGAGCCAAGTGCTAGCTGTGGGCGGCCGCGGTGCGCAGCAGGAACAGTAGCTCCGCCGTGGCGATGGCCTCGATCTCACCCGGATCCACCGACTCGTCCGCCGAGTGGATGGCGCACTTCGGCTCCTCGATGCCATACAGCGCGAGCTCTGCCTCCGGATACGCGGACAGCAGCTTGTTCGTCAGTGGGATCGATCCGCCAGAGGCGACCTCCATCGTCTCCTTGCCGTACACTTCGCCCAGCGCCTCGCCGAGCAGCTGCAGAGCAGGGCCGGACGTATCTGCCTGAAATGCTTCGGCCAGCGAGCCACGCTCGATCTCCACCAGCGCGTTGGTCTTCTGGCTTTCCAGGTGCTTGACCAGCAGATCCTGGCATTCCTGCGGATCGCGTCCCGGCGGAACGCGCAGGCTCACGACGGCCGCCGCGTTCGCCGGAACGGAGTTCACCGAGTCCGCCACCGACAGTGCATCCAGGCCAGTGATCGTGATCGACGGATTCATTACCGTCAGGTCGTTCGGCTGCCACTCGCCGGTGCCGTACAGCTCCACGCCGTCGGTCACCCCGGCGTTGTCGCGGAATGCTTCTTCTGTGGGGCCGACGCCACCCCAGCGCTCCTTTGGCTCCAATCCCGGAACGGCCACCAAGCCGTCCTTGTCGTGGAGGGTGGACAGCAGCTGTACTAGCTCGACGAGGGCATCCGGAGCCGAGCCGCCGAACTGGCCGGAGTGCATCGGCTGCGCCAGCGTGCGGGTGCGCACCGTGACCGGCGCGGAACCGCGCAGTGCGGTGCAAAGGCTTGGCTCGCCCAGAGCGTCATTGCCGGAATCGGCAATGAGGAAGGTGTCGGCGGCGAAGAGTTCCGGCTTCTCGGCCAGAAGGTCCTCCAGGCCGTAGCCTCCGCGCTCCTCCGAGCCCTCGACGACGATTCGGATGCCGAGGTTTTTGGCGGCTGGGAAGTGGGCGTCCGAAAGAATAGAAAGAGCACGCAGCACCGCAACGTGCATGGCGACGTGGCCCTTGCAGTCGGCGGTACCACGGCCGTACCAGCGGCCGTCGCGTTCGGTAAGGATCCACGGGTCGGAGGTCCACTCGTTGACGTCGCCGGCGGGCTGCACGTCGAAGTGGGAGTACAGCAGGATGGTGGGGTAGCCCTCGGCGGGTTCGCGCAGGCCGATGACGGAGGTGGAGCCGTCGGTGGTGACATGACCGGTGACGGGGATGCCCACGCTGGTGAATGCGTCGATGACCCACTGTGCGGCGGCGGCATTGGCTTCCTCGAGCCCCGGGGTGGAGTGAACCGACTCGAAGGAGACGAGGGCGGTGAGATCCTCCTTGAGTTGTGGCATTTGCTCCGCGATGGCGGCACGGGCGAGGTCTAGCTGAGAGGTGTTGGAATTGCTCATAGATAACTACTGTAGCGACCGCACCGGACAGGGCCTTGTAGGTGGCAGTGCGTAGGTGGCAGTGCCGCGACTAGTGTTACGGCCGTAAGTAACGCAAGGAACGCGCAAGCATCTTGCAGACGATGGGGGAGAGTGCTAAAAACGGGATTAGCACTTGAACTAAGGGAGTGCCAGAAAATAACCGTCAGATGAAGTGAGGGTGAATGTCGCGACATTCGTTCACCCGTGCCGTCGCGGGCGCTTGATCTGAACCGTATGTGTCGCCAACTCTAACGGAGGATCGAAAAGCCTCATGGCTAAGATGATTGCATTCGACGAAGAAGCACGCCGCGGACTGGAAAAGGGTCTGAACACCCTGGCAGACGCGGTCAAGGTAACCCTCGGCCCGAAGGGACGCAACGTTGTCCTGGAACGCAAGTGGGGCGCCCCGACGATCACCAACGACGGTGTGACGATCGCTCGCGAAATCGAGCTGGAAGACCCCTACGAGAAGATCGGTGCTGAGCTAGTCAAGGAAGTTGCCAAGAAGACCGACGACGTCGCTGGCGACGGCACTACCACCGCCACCGTCCTGGCACAGGCACTGGTGCGCGAGGGTCTGCGCAACGTTGCCGCTGGCTCCAACCCGATGGGCATCAAGCGCGGCATCCAGGCTGGCGTGGAGAAGGTCACGGCAGAGCTGCTGGGCCACGCCAAGGAGATCGAGACTCAGGAGCAGATCGCCGCTACCGCAGGCATCTCCGCTGCTGACGAGAAGATCGGCCAGCTGATCGCCGAGGCTATGTACAAGGTCGGCGACGGCCAGCTGAACAAGGACGGCGTAATCACCGTCGAGGAGTCCAACGCTTTCGGTGTGAACCTCGAGGTCACCGAGGGTATGCGCTTCGACAAGGGCTACATCTCCGGCTACTTCGCCACCGACGTGGAGCGCGGCGAGGCTGTCCTGGAGGATCCGTACATCCTGCTGGTCAGCTCCAAGATCTCCAACGTGAAGGACCTGCTGCCGCTGCTGGAGAAGGTCATGCAGTCCGGCAAGCCGCTGCTGATCGTTGCCGAGGACATCGAGGGCGAGGCTCTGTCCACCCTGGTTGTGAACAAGATCCGTGGCACCTTCAAGTCCGTCGCTGTGAAGGCTCCGGGCTTCGGCGACCGCCGCAAGGCACAGCTGCAGGACATTGCGATCCTGACCGGTGGCCAGGTTATCGCCGAGGAAGTTGGCCTGTCTCTGGAGACCGCTGACCTGCCGATGCTGGGCACCGCCCGCAAGGTCGTTGTGACCAAGGACGACACCACCATCGTTGACGGCGCAGGTTCCGCAGAGCAGCTGGCTGGTCGCATCAAGCAGATCCGCCAGGAGATCGAGAACGCTGACTCTGACTACGACGCAGAGAAGCTGCAGGAGCGCCTGGCTAAGCTGTCCGGCGGCGTTGCAGTGCTGCAGGTCGGCGCCGCTACCGAGGTGGAGCTGAAGGAGCGCAAGCACCGCATCGAGGATGCCGTGCGCAACGCAAAGGCAGCTGCAGAAGAGGGTATCGTCGCCGGCGGCGGCGCAGCCCTGCTGCAGACCGCCAACGTGCTGGACGACAACCTGGGTCTGGAGGGCGACGAGGCTACCGGCGTGCAGATCGTTCGCGCCGCCCTGGCTGCCCCGCTGAAGCAGATCGCCCACAACGCTGGCCTGGAGCCCGGCGTGGTTGTCGACAAGGTTGCCAACCTGCCGGTCGGTGAGGGCCTGAACGCCGCTACTGGCGAGTACGTGGACCTGCTGAACGCTGGTATCTCCGATCCGGTGAAGGTTACCCGTTCCGCTCTGCAGAACGCTGCCTCCATCGCCGCGCTGTTCCTGACGACCGAGGCTGTCGTTGCGGATAAGCCGGAGCCGGAGGCACCAGCAATGCCGGGTGCCGACGAGATGGGCGGCATGGGAGGCTTCTAATCGCCTCTCAGAAATAGCTAAAAATAGCTAGTTTGCCTAGATTTAACCTAGGTAGACAAGGTGTAAAAACAGCCCCTGAGCTGGATCTTTATGAAACTGTTACCCTCTGTCGGGGGATAGGATCACAAAAGGTTCCTCTCAGGGGTTGTGTCTTTTCTTAGATACGCTAGTGTATTCCCCAGACGGCCTAAAGGGGGCGTCACTACCAAAGAAAATTTTTGGGCCCAGGGAACCTGGCGCCCCCAATCTCTTAAGAGGAGAACACAATGATCGAGCAGATTACCGCTATCTTCGGCCAGGTCGGCACCTTCCTGGGTGGCTTCGGCAACATCTTCAAGGGTCTGAAGGATGTTATCGAGACCATCGTTAAGTGGACCGGCGCTGCTAAGTAAGCTTCCGCTTAACTGCTAAAACCCCGGCTTCGGCCGGGGTTTTTTCATGCCCTATTAAGCAACGCTGTATAGCGACGCCGAAAGCACTAGACTGGATGGTGTTAATAGATTCTAATAAGCTTCAGGCGAAGGAGAACCCAGGCACATGGCCGATGAAGAATTCCACATGGTTGATCTGGCCGCTACCGAGGGCTACTTGGTGGACGATTCGGATGAAGACGATCCGGTACTGATCACTCCCGACGGCCACCGGGTAGATACCTGGCGCGACCAGTATCCCTACGACGAGCGCATGAGCCGCGAGGAGTACGAGACCACCAAGCGTGCCCTGCAGATCGAGCTGCTGAAGTTCCAGAACTGGACCAAGGATACTGGCCAGAAGCACATCATCATCTTCGAGGGGCGCGACGCTGCCGGTAAGGGTGGCACCATCAAGCGCTTCAACGAGCACCTGAACCCACGTGGTGCCCGCACCGTGGCTCTGGAGAAGCCCTCCGAGCGCGAGTCGACCTCCTGGTACTTCCAGCGCTACGTCCAGCACTTCCCGTGCGGCGGCGAGATCGTATTCTTCGACCGCTCCTGGTACAACCGCTCCGGCGTGGAGCGCGTAATGGGCTTCTGCACCAACGACCAGCACGCAGAGTTCCTGCGTGAGGTCCCGATGCTGGAGAACATGATCATGGGCTCCGGCATCTCCCTGACGAAGCTGTGGTTCTCCGTCACCCAGAAGGAGCAGCGCACCCGCTTCGCCATCCGCCAGGTGGATCCGGTCCGCCAGTGGAAGCTTTCTCCGATGGACCTGGCCTCCCTGGACAAGTGGGATGACTACACCCGCGCCAAGGAAGAGCAGTTCCGCTACACGGACACCAACGAGTCCCCGTGGATCACCATCAAGTCCAACGACAAGAAGCGCGCCCGCATCAACGCGATGCGCTACGTCCTGTCGAAGTTCGAGTACGCCGACAAGGACCACGAGGTCGTCGGCGAGCCGGATCCGAAGATCGTTAAGCGCGGCCGCGACCAGATCGGCGACTAATCGACGATCTCGATCGGGTTGCCCTGCCACCTCGTGGCGGCGGGCACGTGGTCGCCGCGCATAACTAGGGACGCCGGGCCGACCGTCGCTGCCCGTTCGATTGCTGCGGCGGGCAGAGCCACGCTGTGTGGCCCCATCGTCGCACCGTCACCCAGGGTGACGGTATCCAGGCTCATCACACGGTCCTGGAACAAGTGAGTCTGCACCACACAACCCGGGCCCACGCTGGCGCCCCGGCCAATGCTGACCAGGTCAGCCTCCGGCAGCCAGTAGGAATCCAACCAGGCGCCCCGGCCGATCTTCGCACCCAGGGCACGCAGGAACATGTTCAGACTGCCAGTGCCCATCGTGTGCGCCAGGAACCACGGACCAGCCACAGTTTCCACGAACTGATCCTGCAGCTCGTTCAGCCACACGAATGCTGACCACAGCTCGTGCTCGCCGGCCTTGATGCGCTGCACGCACAGCCACTTCATCAGCACGGTCACCGCCGCGGCCACGAAGCCCGCGCCGACTAGTACCAGACCGGAGACCGCAAAGGCCTGCCAGATGCCCTGGTTCAGCAGCACCCACTGCAGCGCCAGAACAACGCCCGCCGCAATCATGGCGGAGGTCATCGGCGCCAGCAGACGCAGGGTCTCCACGAAGCCACGGGCCACCTTCAGGCCGAAGCCCGGGTTGTAGGTGCGGGACTCGCCACTGGCCTCTACGGCCACGCGGCGCAGGCGCTCTGGCGGGGAGCCCAGCCAGTTGCTGCCAGACTTGGTCTTCTCCGGGGTAGAGGACAGCACGGCCACCAGAGAGTTCTTCTTCAGTGTGCGATCCGGGCCAGCGATGCCGGAGTTGCCCAGGAAGGAGCGCTTGCCCACCTTCGTATTACCGGTGAGCATCCAGCCGCCACCGCCGAGCTCGTAGCCGCCGACCATCGTGTCGTCCGCCAGGAACGCTCCCTCGCGCACCTCGGCGAAGCGCGGCACCATCACGGCCGTCGAGATCTCCGCATCCTTGCCCACCTTGGCGCCCAGGCTGCGGAACCATAGCGGGGTCAGCTGGGCTGCGTACATCGGGAACAGTTGCGTGCGGGCGCTATCCATCAGGCGTTCAATCGCCCACACACGCCAGCCACTGAGGCTGCGCACGGCCACCACGCCCGGCTTCAGGCCTGCCGACAGCAGGCGCACGAACACCCACGTCAGTGCTGTGTACGTGGCGAATGCCACCAGGCCACCGGCTGCGGCGATGGGAAGTGCCAGCAGGGGGGCGTCAGAAGGAACGAGCCACAGCACGAACGCAGCCGCGACGAACAAAGCAACCAGGGGCAGCAACGACATCACGATGGCGCTCAGCGCGTAGAGCCAGAACCACATGGTACGGCGCGGGGCGGCCTGCTCCGGGAAGCGGTTGCGGGCCTTGCCGACCTTCACGGCGGGGGAGCCGGCCCATTGGGAACCGGCCTTGACCTTCTTGGCTCCCGTGACGGCCGACCCCGGCTCGATGTGAGCGCGGGCGCCGATGCGGGCGCCCGGGAACAGGGTGGAGCGGGCGCCGACGGAGGCGTCCTTGCCGATCTCGATGCGGCCGACGTGCAGGACGTCGCCCTCCAACCAGTAGCCGGAAAGATCCACTTCCTGCTCGATGGAGCAGTGCTTGCCCAGGGTCAGCAGGCCGGTAACCGGCGGCAGGGTGTGCATCTGCGCGCCCTTGCCGACCTTCGCGCCCAGCCAGCGGGCATACGTGGTGATCCACGCGGCGCCCGAGACATCGCGTGCGCCGGAGGAATCCGCGATACGCTCCGCCGCCCAAATACGCAGGTGGACCGAACCGCCGCGCTTGTAGTCGCCCTCGCCGATGCCCGCCGTAATCAGGCGGATCAGCAGCGCGGACAGAGGCAGGCGACCCAGCGGAGTGGCGAAGACGATCACCGCGGCGATGACCACTGCCCACGGCACGTCAACGACCCACGGCAGGTCGCCCGCCCAGGAGGAACCGTGGAACAGGATCGCGTTGAACACCAGGATCCACGTGATCCACTGCGCCCCCGCGAGAGTGAGCGCCGGGATCTGGATCAGGGCCTGTGCCAGGCGAGTGCCGATGCCCACCGGCTTCGCGGGCTTCACGTCCTTGGCCTGCGCGGCCTGGCCCGAGCCGCCGTCCTTGGCGCCGGTCTTTTCGCGCATGGAATCGATGTGCTCGGCCAGCGCAGCCAGACGCGAGTGATCATAAAGATCGCGCACGCTGACGGTCGGAACTTCCTGACGCACGCGGCTGATCAGGGTAGCCGCGCCCAGGGAGGTACCGCCGAGGTTGAAGAAGTCCGCATCCGGGCTGGTCACAGCCGTTCCTAGCGCGTCGGCGAACAGTTCCGCCAGCCACTGCTGGGTCGGGTTATCAAAGTCCGCGGTTTCGCTGGAAGGCAGCGGCCACGGCAGGGCCTTCTTGTCCACCTTGCCGGAGGTCGTTACCGGCAGCTCGTCCAGCGCGCACAGGCGTGGGACCATTGCTGCGGGCATCGAGTCGCGTAGTCGCTGCAGCGCCTCCTGCTGGTCGAACTTGTCGGCGTCGCCCTCCGTAGAGACGTAGCCCACCAGCACCTTGTCGCCGCCGCCGGTGGTCTGCACCACGACGGTGGAGCTGCGCACGCCAGGCAGGGCGGACAGCGCCGCGTCTACCTCGCCGAGTTCTATTCGACGCCCACCGATCTTCACCTGGTCGTCGATACGACCGACGAAGTACAGGCCATCTTCCTCCAGGCGTACGTGGTCGCCGGAGCGGTAGGCGCGCTCCCAGCCGAGCTCCGGCATGGGCGCGAACTTTTCTGCGTCCTTTTCCGGATCCAGGTAGCGGGCCAGGCCGACGCCACCGATGATCAGCTCGCCGGTCTCGCCCCAGCCCACCGGCTGGTTGTTCTCATTGACGACTGCCAGATCCCAGCCGCGCAGGGGAGTACCGATGGAAACCGGGCGCACCCCATCCATGGTGGTGCCGCAGGCCACGACGGTGGCCTCGGTCGGACCGTAGGTGTTCCACAGCTCGCGGGAATCAGTGGCCAGACGGGCGGCCAGCTCGGGCGGGCATGCCTCGCCGCCGAAGATCAACAGGCGCACGGCATCCAAGGCCTCGTCCGGCCACAGCCCGGCCAGGGTAGGCACGGTGGACACGGCGGTCACGCTGCGGGAAACCAGCCAGGGGCCCAGGTCCACGCCGGAGCGCACCAGGGCGCGCGGGGCGGGCACCAGACAGGCGCCGTGGCGCCAGGCCAGCCACATTTCCTCGCAGGAAGCGTCGAAGGCTACGGACAGGCCAGCCAGCACGCGGTCGCCCGGAGCCAGGGGCTCGTCCTGCAGGAACATCTCCGCCTCCGCGTCCACGAAAGCGGCCGCGTTGCGGTGTGTAACGGCCACGCCCTTGGGCTTGCCGGTGGAACCCGAGGTGAAGATGATCCACGCGTCGGTCTCTAGGTCGGGGCCGAAAGCCTTGTCGGAGCTTGCCCCAGCGCCGGCCTGCAGGTTGTCGTCGACTACCCGCAGCCCATCGGCACCGTAAATTGCGGCCACGCCGGCCTCGCCGAAGACAAGGGAGGCGCGTTCTTCTGGATCGTCGGCGTCCACAGGTACATAGGCAGCACCGACGGCGAGGGTGGACAGAATAGCGATGTAGAGCGAACGATCACCGCTGGGCATGCGAATGCCGATGCGGTCGCCGCGCCCGAGGCCGCGCTCGTGCAGCCACTGGGCGGTCTCGTTGATCTCATCGAGAAGCTCGGAATAGGTAATAACCCCCTTACCGTCGTCAATGGCGGGGGCTTCAGGGCATGCCGAAGCCGTCGCACGCACAATATCGATGAGCGTGCGAGGCTCCGGTGCCTCACTGGAACGGAGGTACCGGGAAGGGATGTGCACTGTTTGCCTAGGCCTCCTCGCTCGCGATGATGGCCTGGGCCAGCTTGCTCAAGTGCTTCAGCTGCTTTGAGGTGGAATCGTCTAGTGCCTTATCCTCCGCGGCTGCGACCAGCGGGGCAAGGCTGCTGTAGGCCTTGTTGCCCTTCTTAGTCACCGAGATGATCTGGCGACGGCGATCCTTGGGGTCCTTGACCCTCTTAGCGAGGCTGCGCTTTTCCAGAGAGTCGACCAGACGCACCATGTCGGAGCGATCCACTCCGAGGATTTCGCCTAGCGTGGCCTGGCTTGCTGCGTCGCCGTCGACGAGGCAGGCAAGAACCCAGAATTCGCGCAGGTTGAAGCCCGCTTCCGCGAGCGCGGTCTCCACGAAGTCGCGGGTGCGACGACGGAGGCGCTCAAGCTGGAATGAGGGCGAAGACAACAAGTCAGCGGGTAGCGGCATAGATTCGGACATGCCACCAATATAACGCCGACTATGGGGGTTGTCTAATTGTGGGGTTGCCCCACGATGGGAAGGCCTGCGTCGCGCCAGCCGGAGGTGCCATTAGCAACATTGATTGCGTCGATACCGTTCTGCTCCAGCCACTGGCAGGCACGCGCAGAGCGACCGCCGGACAGGCAAATTAGGTAGATGTCTTCGTTCAGATCCAGCTCGCCGTAGCGAGCTTGCAGCTCGGACAGAGGCAGGTTGATGGCGCCTTCGGCGTGCCACTGGTTGTACTCATCCACTTCGCGGATGTCGATCAGCTGCGCGCCAGCAGGAACGTCGGTGGGCTGTACTGTTTCGAATTCACTCATGGTGCCCCATTGTAGGTAAAGGTGGGGGCAACCACAGACGGGGAGTTGAATAACGTGGAGTTAAATAGATAAGCATCCGGCTGTAGCAGTCGGTCGCCCATGAAGGAGGTTGAATTGGTGCATGCCGTCCCCACGCGGGGCCTCACGGCCGCCGAGGTGGCGGAACGCAAGAAACTCGGCCAGGTCAACACACACGGCAAGGGGACCGGTCGGAGTGTAGCGCAGATCTTGCGCGCCAACATCTTCACCCGCGTCAATGCCATCCTCGGCGTGCTGTGCGCGATCGTCCTGTCTACCGGCTCGATCATCAACGCCGCCTTCGGCTTGCTTATCATCGCCAACTCCGCGGTGGGCGTGATCCAGGAGCTGCGCGCCAAGAAAACGCTCGACCAGCTGAGGATCGTCGGCGAATCGGAACCCACCGTCATCCGCGATGGTGAGGAAAAAGCCATTCCGCAGCACGAGGTGGTTCTCGGCGACATCATCAAGCTCCGCTCCGGCGACGAGGTCGTGGTAGACGGCACCGTCGTATCGGGTTCGGTACGCGTCGATGAATCGCAGCTCACCGGCGAGGCCGATGCCATCAGCAAGGGCGAAGGTGATGAGATCCTGTCGGGCTCCATCGTCAACGAGGGCACCGCGATCTTCCGTGCCGACAAGGTCGGCGAGGCGGCCTATGCCGCTCGGCTTGCCTCCCAAGCCAGCGAGTTTTCGCTTACCGATTCAGTGCTCATGAATGGCATCAACAGCATCCTCAAGGTCATTACCTGGCTGTTGATCCCCACCGGCATCCTCACGATTTGGACTCAACTGGTTCGCTCCGACACAGGCCTGCGCGAATCCATCCTTTCCATGGCCGCCGCTATCGTTCCGATGGTGCCGGAGGGACTGGTGCTCATGACCTCCATCGCTTTCGCCGCCGGTGTGATCCGCCTCGGCAAGTACAAAGCCCTGGTCAACGAGCTCGTCGCGATCGAGGGGCTGGCCCGCGTCAACACGGTCTGCACGGACAAAACCGGCACTCTCACTACCAACGAGATGGAGCTGGACTCCATTGTCGGGTCCGATGGCAGCGACGCGGAGGAACTCTGGGCTCGCCACCTCGCCTCTATGTTAGAGGCTCAGGACGACCTCAATGACACCGCTCGCTCGATCGTGACCGGGCTGCGAGCGCGGGGCGTCGAACCCGAGAAGTGGCAGGGCCAAGAAATCCCGTTTAACTCGAGGTACAAATTCTCCGGGTTCGCTAGGTCGGACGCCACAGCGTGGATCATGGGCGCGCCCGATGTGCTCTTGCGCGAGGCAGACCCCGTCGCAGATACAGCCAAGAAGTTGGGGGACGAAGGTCTGCGCATTCTCGTGTTCGGCAAGGTCGCCGGCGACAGTGGTGAACGCTGGGCGGACACCGACAGCCTCAGAATGGACTCCGCCCCTCAGCTGGCCGAGACGGTGCTCGTGGTGTTGCGCCAGCAGCTGCGCTCCGATGCTCGCGAGACTCTCGAGTTCTTTGACAAGCAGCATGTCGACCTCAAGGTGATCTCCGGCGACAACCCGGATTCCGTGGCGGCCGTCGCACGCAAAGCGACCGACCGGGAGCTCGTGGCGGTAGATGCCCGCACTCTTAAGGATCTGGACGATGACGCTTTCGACGCCGAGATCCAGCGCGCAAACGTCTTCGGTCGGGTAAGTCCGGAGCAAAAACAACAGATGGTGGAATCCCTGCACCGACAACACCGCACGGTAGCTATGACCGGCGACGGGGTGAACGACGTGCTGGCTCTGAAGAAAGCCGACATCGGCGTGGCCATGGGGTCGGGTGCGCCGGCGACGCGCAGCGTGGCGCAGCTGGTGCTGCTGACGAACAAATTCTCCGCCCTGCCGCGAGTGGTGGCCGAGGGGCGCCGGGTAATCGGAAACATCGAGCGCGTGGCACACCTGTTCCTGACGAAGACGGTGTACTCGGTGGTGTTGGCGCTGGTGGTTGCGGTGCTGGGTATCTCATTCCCATTCCAGCCGATTCACGTGACGATCACTGGCTGGTTCACCATCGGTATTCCGGCGTTTGTGCTGTCGCTGGCTCCCAATACGGAGCGACCACGCGAAGGATTCGTCAAGCGGGTGCTGTCCCTGGCGCTGCCTTCCGGCGTGCTCATAGGTGGAATCTGCGTGGCGATGTGGATCATCATCTACCCCGGGGCCGATGTGCCGGAGATGCAAAGGCGCCAGGCAGGCACGGCCGTGCTGCTGGCGCTGATCATTATGGGCCTGTGGGTGCTGAGCATTGTGGCGCGGCCGCTGAACTGGTGGAAGGTACTTCTGCTGGCCTGCTGCGTGGGCGGATATGTGGTGATTTTCCTGGTGCCACCGCTACGCGAACTGTTGATGTTGTACCCAGGGAACCGCCACCTGATGATCGTGGGGTTGGCGGTGGGCGCGGGCGGGGCGGCGCTTATTGAGATCGTGCACCAGATCGCCGCCCGACGGCAAAGAGCCCTTTGAAGAGCCCTTTAACTAGCCCTGGTAGCGGTCGATGGCTTCCTGCAGGATGCGCTCGGCCTCTGCCTTGTTGCCCCAACCGGAGCCGTTAACTTCCTTGCCCGGCTCCAGGTCCTTGTAGTGGACGAAGAAGTGCTCGATCTCGTTCTTGGTGAACTGGTCGATGTCCTCGATGTCCTGGAACTGTTCGAAGCGAACGTCATCCAGTACGCACAGCAGCTTGTCGTCGCCGCCGGCCTCGTCGGTCATCTTGAACACACCAACCGGGCGAGCCTTGACGATCACGCCGGGGAATACTGGCTCCGGCAGAATCACCAGGGCGTCCAACGGGTCGCCGTCCTCGCCCAGGGTGTGGTCGATGAAGCCGTAGTCGGCCGGGTAAGCCATCGGGGTGAACAGGTAGCGGTCCAGGTAGACCTTGCCGGACTCGTGGTCTACCTCGTACTTGTTGCGGGAGCCCTTCGGGATTTCAATGGTTACTTCGATGTTTTTACTCATGCGCACCATTCTAACCGAGCGCCGTTTTTCGGCTAGGGTGAAGCAAGTGAGTAAGCAGAAGTCCCTGAAAGTGTGGCTGTGGAGCATCCTGGCCTTCGTGGTCGTGGTCGCCGCCGTGGTGGGGGCTGCCTTGGTGTGGGCGATGAATGGCCGCTACGAGGTGCAGGCCGCTGACCAGCTCGCGCAGCCCGCCCCGGTGATGCACGCGCCTGAGGGGGACGTGCCCGATGTTGAGGCCGCGGTGCGCCGCGCCGCTGCGGATCCGGCGCTCGGCATGCTGTCTGCCTCTGTCACCGACGCGAAGACCGGCGAGGTGCTGTGGACCAAGGACGAGAACCGGAAACTTACCCCGGCTTCTGCCACCAAGCTGGTTACTGCTGCTGCCGCGCTGCTGGCGCTAGACGGTGACGCTACGTGGAAGACCGAGGTCCTGCAGGATCCTTCCGACCCCGGCACGCTGTATCTGCGCAGCGATGGCGATGTCACTCTTTCCCGCGACGGCAATGGCTTCTTTCACGACGCTGCCTCGATCGCCACGCTGGCCGAGGACGTAAAGAAGGAGCTGGGGGGCCAGTCCGTCAACAAGATTGTCGTGGACAACTCCATTCGTTCCGAAGACCTTTTCAACAAGTCGTGGGATCGCGCGGATATCGATGGCGGCAACGTCGCAAACCTCGATGCGGTGATGTTGGACTCCGGCCGGCTCAACCCTGGGGAGTCCTATTCTGCCCGCTCCCACACCCCGGGCGAGGATGTGGGGCGCGCCCTAGCCGATGCGCTCGGCGCTGATGCGGAGGTCGCTGTTTCTTCGGAAATGACGCCAGATCTCAGCAACCAAAGCCCCATTGCACAGGTCGAGTCTGCACCGCTGAAGGTTCGCCTGCGCGACATGCTGGTGCACAGCGACAACATGCTGGCCGAGGCCGTTGGCCGGGAGATTGCTAAGGCGAAAGGCGCACCACAGACTTTTGAGGGCGCCACGAAGGCGACTCTGGACGTGCTGAAGGAACACGGCATCGATACCGAGGACGCGGTGCTTTTCGACAACTCAGGTATGAGCGACAAGAACCGCCTGACCGCCCACGAACTGGATGCCCTGCTGGCCAATGAGCAGCTGCGGCCTTTGCTGGACATGCTGCCGGTCTCCAGCGTGGAGGGAACCCTAGCGGAGCGCTACGGCGCCGGTTCGGGGGCGGAAGAATCTGCGGGCTGGGTGCGCGCCAAGACGGGCACCCTGTCTGGGGTTAATGCTCTGGCGGGCACCGTCATGACCTCCTCCGGGCGTTCCCTCACTTTCGCCTTCCTGTCCAACGACTCTTCGCCGGACGCCGCCCGCCCGGCGCTGGATCGGCTGGCCGATGCGGTGCGCTCCGCAAAGTAGTAGCCGAGCAGAGTAGCAACCCAACCGAGTAGCAGCCAATGAGTGTGCAGTCGCAGATCCGAGCCTGGCTGCAGGCACTGGATAACAGCGAAGCGGACACAGCACGGGTGGGCGCAGCACGGGCAGGCGCGACCCGGGCGGGGCAGGTACGCGCCGGGGCAGTAGTGGGGCTATCCGGCGGCGCGGACTCATTGGCGCTCGTCCATGGGCTGCTGCGCTGCGGAGTACCCGTGCACGCAGTGGTGGTTGACCACCAGCTGCAGGCGGGCTCGGTGCAGGTGGCGGCGGAAGCTGCGGCCACCGCACGCTCGCTGGGGGCGACAGCAGAAATCCGCACCGTTGAGGTCGCAGGGGCGGGCGAAGGCCCGGCGCGTGAAGCTCGCTACCGCGCCCTGGGCAAGGCTGCCGCCGGGCGGCCTCTGTTGGTCGCCCATACTGCGGACGACGATGCCGAAGGGCTGCTTATTGGGCTGACCCGCGGATCCGGCGCGGAGGCCATCGCCGGGATGCGCGGTGTACACACCGACCACGTCGCCGTGGCTGCGGGGGCGGCCTGGCTCGGTCGGCCACTACTGCGCTGCACGCGGGCGGATACGGAAGCGGAATGCCTCAACGCGGGGCTTTCCTGGTGGGAGGACCCGCACAATTCCAGCGATGCTTACCTGCGCAGCCGCATTCGCACCCAGGTGCTGCCATATCTGCAGGATCAACTCGGGGTACATATCGGCTCTAACATGGCGCGCACCGCGCGGATGCTGCGGGAAGATGTCGAGCTACTGGACGAGCTCGCGGCACGGGGGCTGGCTGTGGCGGAGCAGGGGGCGTCATTAAAATGCGCCGAACTTCAACAACAACCAGCGGCACTACGGCGCAGAATCGTTAAGCAATGGCTGGCCGAACGCACCGGACCGCTCACCAGCGCGCACCTGCACGCCATAGACGCGCTGGTCGTGGCATGGAAAGGACAGGGAGGTGCGGCGGTACCCTGGCCGCAGGGCTCGCCTACAATTGGCGAGGTAACCGCCCAGGCGAACACCGACCTGCGGCGCACGCATCGACTAGTGGTGCAGCGCCGCGACGGGTATCTGCAGCTAGCGACTGTCCCCAGGTAGTAGCTGCGCGCTAGAATGCCAGGCAGGCATAAACGGCGGAGAAAACCGACGGAAACCACAGCGAAACAACACGACGAGACGAGGTCGATGATGCACAGCGAAAAGAACTTCAATGTCCCGGAAAACCCCTACGGCGACGACTTGGAAAGTGTCCTCATCGACGAGGAAACCCTGCACGCCCGTATTAAGGAGCTGGCGCAGGCGACCGCCGATCGTTTCCGTGACGAAGAGGACGACCTCATCCTGATCTGCGTGTTGAAGGGTGCGGTGTTCTTCATCACCGACTTCGCGCGAGCGCTGGACATTCCTACGCAACTCGAGTTCATGGCAGTGAGCTCCTACGGCAACTCCACCAGCTCTTCCGGTGTGGTGCGCATCCTGAAGGACCTGGACCGCGACATCGAGGGGCGCAACGTTGTGATTGTCGAGGACATCATCGACTCTGGCCTGACCCTGTCCTGGCTGCTGAAGAACTTGCGCAACCGCAACCCGAAGTCGCTGTCCGTCGTCACGCTGCTGCGCAAGCCCGACGCACAGAAGGTGCAGATCGACCTGGCCGACGTTGGTTTCGATATTCCCAACGAGTTCGTCGTCGGCTATGGTTTGGACTTTGCGGAGCGCTACCGCGACCTGCCCTACGTCGGCACCCTGCACCCGAGCGTCTACCAGTAAAAACCCAGCCCACAAGCCTCTGCCCATAGGTACGAGCCCATAGGCACGAGCCGCTCGGCATTTGAGACCAACAACACTCTAGGAAATATGGACAAGAAGAAGGTACTGAGGATCGCGGGTATTGTCGCCGTGATCCTCATCGCGATCTATGCGTTCGGTGTTTTAACTGATGACGCCCGCGGCTACGACGAGGTCGAGACCTCGGTAGCCATGAAGCAGCTGGATGACAAGAACGTCAAGGAAGCTCAGATCAACGATCGTGAGCAACAAGTGCAGCTGAAGCTGAAGCGCTCGATCGAGGTCGATGGCAAGAAGGACATCGAGCAGGTCATCGCGAAGTACCCCGGCCGGGCGGCACCCGAGATCTTCGACGCGGTGAAGAAGTCCGAGGCGGAGAAGTTCAACACAAAGGTCACCGAGGATAGCTTCCTGGGCAGCCTGCTGGTGATGCTGCTGCCGATGCTGCTGATCTTCGGCCTGCTGATGTTCATGTTGTCCCGCATGCAGGGTGGCAGTGGCATGGGCGCCTTCGGCTTTGGCAAGTCCACCGCCAAGCAGCTGAACAAGGACAATCCGGACACCACCTTCGACGATGTCGCCGGTGCGGATGAGGCAGTGGAGGAGCTGGATGAGATCCGCGACTTCCTGACCGACCCCACCCGCTACGAGGCCCTGGGTGCGAAAATTCCGCGTGGCGTGCTGCTGTACGGTCCGCCCGGTACCGGTAAGACTCTGCTGGCCCGCGCCGTGGCGGGCGAGGCCGGAGTGCCGTTCTTCACGATCTCCGGTTCCGACTTCGTGGAGATGTTCGTCGGCGTGGGTGCCTCCCGTGTGCGCGACCTGTTCAAGCAGGCGAAGGAGAACTCGCCGTGCATCATCTTCGTGGACGAGATTGACGCGGTCGGCCGCCAGCGTGGCGCCGGCATGGGCGGCGGCCACGACGAGCGCGAGCAGACCCTGAACCAGTTGTTGGTGGAGATGGATGGTTTCGGCGACCGTGACGGTGTGATCCTCATGGCCGCCACCAACCGCCCGGACATTCTGGATCCGGCGCTGCTGCGCCCGGGTCGTTTCGACCGTCAGATCCCGGTGACTAACCCGGATCTGGCAGGCCGCGAGCAGATCCTGAACGTACACGCCAAGAACAAGCCACTGGCCAAGGATGTGGACCTGAAGTCACTGGCCAAGCGCACCGCGGGCATGTCCGGTGCGGACCTGGAGAACGTACTGAACGAGGCCGCACTGCTGACCGCCCGCGTGGAAGGCAACGTGATTACCGCCGACGCGCTGGAGGAGGCCACCGACCGCGTAGTGGGTGGCCCGCGCCGCAGCTCGAAGATCATCTCGGAGCACGAAAAGAAGGTCACCGCCTACCACGAGGGTGGCCACACGCTGGCTGCCTGGGCGATGAAGGACATCGACCGTGTGTACAAGGTGACGATCCTGGCGCGCGGCCGCACCGGCGGCCACGCCATGACCGCGCCCGAGGACGACAAGGGCATGTACAACCGCTCCGAGCTGTTCGCCCGACTGGTGTTCGCCATGGGTGGCCGTGCCGCCGAGGAGCTGGTGTTCGGCAACCCGACCACGGGTGCTTCGGCTGACATCGAGATGGCCACGAACATCGCGCGCGCGATGGTGGTGGAGTACGGCATGAGCCCCGTCGTGGGCGCCGTGAAGTACGGCCAAGACGAAGGTGACCCGTTCGTCGGCCGAGGTGGCCAGGGCGGAAACCAGCCTTCCCAAAACGTTGCGAACCAGATCGATGATCAGGTGCGCATGCTGATGAACAAGGCCCAGCAGGTGGCGTACGAGGTATTGCGCGAGAACCGCGATTACCTGGACACCCTGGCCTCGAAGCTGCTGGAGAAGGAGACTCTGCGGCGCCCGGATCTGGAGGCCATCTTCGAGGGCATCGAGACCCGCGAGGTATCGGATATCTTCCCGATGCAGGATCTGGATCGCCCGTGCGATCACCGCGAGCCTGTGAAGACTCCCGTGGAGCTGGCCCGCGAGCGCGGCGAGGAGCCACCGGAGAGGACCAACTTCTTCTCCGCCGCTCGTCGTGCACGTATGGAAAAGCGCAAGGCGCAGAACGAACAGCGCCAGGCCGAGCGCCTGCAGCAGGGACAGCAGCAGTTCCCGCAGACTGGTCGACACAGCCAGCCGGATCCGCAGGCACAGCCGGGTCACCCGGTGCCTCCGGAGGAGGAGCGTGGCTTCCAGCTGCCCGATCATGAGAAGCCGGATTACCAGCAGGCCAAGCAGCAGGCGCAGGGCCAGCAGGGCCAGCAGGGCCAGCAGGGCCAGCAGGATCAGCAGGGCCAGCAGGCTCCGCAAGAGCAAGCACCGGTCCGCTACGAGCGCGGCGAGATGCCGAAACAGTCCTTCCCCTGGGAGAAGGACTGGCAGCAAGACTGGAAGCAAGACAAGAGCGGTCGTAGCGACAACGAGTCGGGCGGCCAGCACAGGCAGGAAGACTTTTAGTGAACACCCCACAGCAGCCGCTCGACTCCGGTTCCTTCGACCAGGAGCGGGCAGAGGCGGCCATTCGTGAACTGCTTCTCGCCATCGGGGAGGATCCCGACCGCGAGGGGCTGAAGGAAACTCCGGCTCGCGTAGCGCGCGCCTACCGCGAAACCTGTTCCGGGCTGTACGAAGACCCCACCGAAGTGCTGAACAAGACGTTTAGCGAGGATCACCGGGAGCTGGTGCTCGTCCGCGACATCACCTTCTACTCCATGTGCGAGCACCACCTGGTGCCCTTCTTCGGCAAAGCGCACATCGGCTACATCCCAGGCGAGTCCGGCAAGGTCACCGGTCTGTCCAAGCTGGCGCGACTGATCGACGGGCTGGCGAAGCGTCCGCAGGTTCAAGAGCGCCTGACCTCCCAGGTCGCCGACGCGCTGGTGGAGAAGCTGGATCCCTCTGCCGTGATTGTCGTGTTGGAAGCCGAGCACCTGTGCATGGCCATGCGCGGCATTCGCAAGCCCGGCGCCAACACGGTGACTTCAGCGGTACGCGGTGGCTTCCAGAAGAACTCGGCCTCTCGCGCAGAAGCGATGGCGCTGATCCGGCCGTGACGGACGCACAGCTCACCGGGCCACAGCGGACGCTGGTCATGGGCATCCTCAACGTCACCGAGGATTCCTTCTCTGACGGCGGAGCCTACCCCAGCACCGAAGCCGCGCTGGCCCACGCGGAGGCCATGATCGCCGACGGTGCGGACATCATCGACGTCGGCGGAGAATCCACCCGCCCGGGTGCGACCCGCGTGGATCCGGCCGTTGAAGCCGCCCGCGTCACCCCAGTCATCGAGGAGCTATCCCGTCGGGGAATCGCCACCAGCATCGACACGATGCGGGCTTCGACGGCGCGGGCCGCGTGGAAAGCGGGCGTCACTTATCTCAACGACGTCTCCGGCGGTCTGGCAGACCCCGACATGCTCCCGCTGGCTGCGGAATCCGGACTGCCGATCATCCTCATGCATTGGAACAAGGGAAAAGCCGCTGAGTTCGCCGGTGCCGAGGGCTACCACGACCACGGTGAGGATATCGTCGGCCACGTCATCCGCTGGCTAGAGCAGCGGATCGAGGCGGCGGAGGCGGTAGGCGTCCAGAAGAAACAGATCTACCTAGACCCCGGCATCGGTTTTGCGAAGACCCCGCAGGAAAACTGGCAGCTGCTTGGCGCGACCGAACGGCTGGTGCAGATGGGGTATCCGGTGCTGATCGGCACGTCGCGCAAACGCTTTCTGACTGCGCTGCGTCCGGCCAGCGACGGCCAGCCCGGAACCCCGGAATCGGCGGACGATGCGACGGCCGCTACCTCCGCGCTGGCAGCGGCAGTTGGCGCCTGGGCGGTGCGGGTGCATAAGGTAGCTCCGACACGGGCTGCCGTCGACGTGGCATACGCAATGGCCACCGGACGCGGCCCCGACATCGACGAGCATTGGAGGGCACGACGTGGCTGACCGCATCGAGCTCATCGGCGTGGAGGCATTCGGCCACCACGGCGTGTTTTCGCAGGAGAAAGACGCAGGCCAGAAGTTCATCGTAGACATGGTGGTGTGGACGGATTTCCGGGCCGCCGCCGATTCCGATGCGCTGGAAGACACGATTAACTACGTGCAGTTGGCCGACATTGCGGTCAACGCCGTCGAAGGCAAGGGTGCACAGGGCACGCAGGGTGCGCATGGCCAGCAGAGCCAGCCACAGAGCCACGACCTGATCGAAACGCTGGCCTCTCGCATCGCCGACGAGATCGCAGAGCTCGGCGGGGTCTACGCCGTCGAGGTGACAGTGCACAAGCCGGAAGCGCCGATCGCCCACCCGTTCGCCGACGTGCGCGTGGTGGCTAGGAGGTCCAAGCGATGATCACCGTATTCCTCGGGATTGGATCGAACATGCCGGGCGACGTCGGCAGCCCCACCGCGCAGATCGAGCGCGCCTACGAGCTGCTGGCCATGCACCCGGCTATCGAGATCGTGGAGAAGTCGCGGATCTTCGCGACCCCGCCGTGGGGTGGGGTCGAGCAGCAGGAGTTCCGCAATTCCGTCGTGGCTGTGCGCACGTCGCTGGACCCACTGGCGCTGCTGCACCACTGCCAATTTGCCGAGGCCGTGGCTGGTCGGGTGCGCGAGGTCCGGTGGGGCCCGCGGACGGTCGATGTCGATATTCTTTTTGGTTTTGACGCCCAGTCCCAGCCCCTCCAATCCCAGGGCAAGTGGGGGTTTGAGCTGGTCATTCCGCACCCCTACGCTCACGAGCGGGCATTTGTGTTGGTGCCCCTGAGCGACCTGCAGTTGGCTCGCGAACCCTGGTGTACCTTGGGCGGACGAGGCATCATGGAATGGCTGGACGAGGTCGATCCGGCGGAGCGGAAAGCCATCGTCCCGGCTGGCGAAGGATAGGGACGAAGGATAGGAAGGCAACCAATGAGCCCGCTGAAGCGCACGAAGATTTCGGCGATCGCTGCGGCAGCGGTTGTGTGCGCCCTCATCGGGTGGGTGAGTGTGCTGAGTTTCTACGGCAGCATGCCCCCGATCAAGACCACCGGTTCGGTCCTGCTGTGGCTGTTCGCCATCGTGTGCGCGGCAGCCGGATGGGTGATTCGCAAGCGGATTGGCGACAACGGGGTGGGGATGGATCGCTCGCAGATTCAGCCGACGACGGTAACCCAGTGGCTGGCGTTGGGGCAGGCCACTGCGTGGGCTGGTGCGGTGTTCCTCGGGCTGTTCGCCGGGGCGGGGTTGTACATCGTGCCGAACGCGGGGCGCCTTATGGCCGCAGAGGCTGATCTGCCGGGCGTGATCTCTGGCGTTTTAGGGTCTTTGGCCGCCGTGGTGGCGGGAATCTGGCTGGAGCGCAGTTGCGAAGCGCCACCGCCGGATGCGCCATTCACAGCTAATGGCCTTGACGTTGGGTAGTGTGTTGATCATGAGCTTCCAGCAGTCTCCTAAGCCACAGCAGTCTCACCAGCCGCAGTCGCAGCCTTTCGATGGGCATCAGGACATGGATGCCCAGGGTTATGAGGATCGATACGAAGGCCAGGGGGCGGACTTTAACGGCTCGCCGGTTGCTGCGAACGAACCCTCCGGGTTCTCCCGCTTCCTGATGTTTGGCCTGGTGGTGCTGGCTCTTTTGGCTAGCGTGCTGATGCTTTTCATGGATTCCGATGGCTGGCTGAAGGTCGCGGTGATCGCTGCACTGTGGGCGGCGTTCTTCGGCGTAGTGCTGGTTCTGCGTTACTCGGGTGCGCTGAAGCTCGCACGCGAGCAGGCGGAGAACCAGGAGAGCTACTACCAGTCCCAACTGGAGCACGAGCGCGCACAGCTGGACAAGCGCGAGGCGGATGCAAAGGCGAAGTACGCTGCCGAGGCGAAGCAGGCGCAGGATCAGCGCGATAAGCACCTGGACGAGCTACGTGCGGAGTTGGCGCACATGCGCCAGCAGCTGGCGGCGCTGACCGGCCAGAGCTTCGACGAAGGCGAGCAGCGCGCCGTGCGCGCAACCGCCGAGCGCGTGCACGAGTTGGGGCAGGGCAGTGGTCACGGTAGCCAGCAGGGTGTGCGCACTCAGGAGGCAGCGCGCGCCGGGCAGAACGCTCGCGCGCAGCAGGCTCAGCAGGCACAGCAGGCTCAGCGCGCCCAGCAGGCTCAACAGGCACAGCAGGCTCAACAGGCACAGCAGGCTCAGCAGGCACAGTCGCGCCAGGGGCAGCACCGCAACAAGCCGAAGTTCAACACCGGCACTTTCGCTGCGGTGAAGTGGGGTGGCCAGGATTCCGAGGAAACCTCCCAGCTGCCGCTGGTTGTGGATACCACGGCCATGAATGAGGCTAAGCATGCAGACGCCAAGCACGCTGGAACCAATGGAGCAGCGGCCAAGAACACCGAGTCACAGAGCCCCCAGCCTGCCCCCGCCCAGAAGCGCCGCGCGCAGATGCCCAGCGCCGAGGCTGTGCGCTCCGGCCGCACCCACACCGCCAACCCGGCTTCCCAGGCAGCGGGTCAGGATCCGCAGGCCGGGGAGCCGGAGGCGCCCCACGGTCGCCGTCGCGCCGATGAAAAGGAAGACGGCCTCACCGTCGCCGAGCTGATGAAGCGTTTCCAGAAGTAACCCCCTTCCTAAAGAGCTCTTTCAAAGCGACTACCCAGAGACACCTACGCATAATGGGGATGGATATCCAACAACCGCGCCTGTCCGTCGGCATTATCTCTGCCGGGGCAGTGGGGGTGGCCCTTGCAGAGGCCTTCGGACGCGCCGGCCATCACGTACATGGCGTGTACGTGCATTCGGCACGTTCGGAAAAGTTGGCGTCAAAAAGAATCCCGAACATCCCACAGACCAGCCTGAGCAGCACCGCACAGGCCGCGCTGGTTGTGCTGGCGGTGCCGGATCCGAAGCTGCCCGATGTGATCGAGAAGGTGGCGCAGCACACGCGCGATGGGCAGATCGTCGCGCACGTATCCGGTGCGTTCGGCTGCGATATTCTGCAGCCGATTACCGATACCG
This sequence comes from Corynebacterium macclintockiae, assembly GCF_027570165.1. NCBI lineage: Bacteria > Bacillati > Actinomycetota > Actinomycetes > Mycobacteriales > Corynebacteriaceae > Corynebacterium > Corynebacterium macclintockiae. Next base: position 56,862 of record NZ_JAKMUV010000004.1, on the reverse strand, counting down.
GCGCGCTACCACTGGCGCTGCACCCAGCGATGACCTTCACAGGAACGCCGGCAGACAGCGAACGGCTGGATGGATGCGCATGGGGCGTGACCAGCGATTCCGAGGCCGGTGACGTGGTGGCGCAGACGCTGGTGGCCAGCCTGGGCGGAGTGCCCGTGGCCATCCCGGAACATCACCGGGCGGCCTATCACGCAGCCATGGCGCATGCGGCGAACCACCTGGTGACTTTGCTGACAGATGCGCAGGAGATCCTTGACCGCGTGGTCGACGCGCCGGGGGAGAGCCCCGACAGTGCCCTGCTGTTGCGCCGCATCGCCCACGCCGCGGTGGATAATGCGCTGGACAAGCGTATGGATGGGCTCACCGGACCCGTTGCTCGGGACGATGCGGCCGCAGTGATGCGCCACCTGGCCGCGCTGCGGGAGCTAGGAGACTCGGCCGAAGAAGCCACCGGCCACGGCCAGTCCAGCGATGCCGCCTACACGGCGATGGCCCGCCGCACCGCGCTAAAGGCAGGGGCTATTGAGGTCGAAAGGCTGCTAGATCTAGAGTAAGAACCATGACGTTCACACCTGGCCAGGCAGAGGTTTTCACCGAAATCAAGGCGATCGGGCAGCTGACCCGCGCGATGCGTAAAGCGGGTCGTCCCGTGGTGCTGGTGCCCACGATGGGCGCGCTGCACGAAGGTCACCTGTCGCTGGTGCAGGCCGCGCAGCAGATCCCGGGCGCGCTGGTCGTGGTCAGTATCTTCGTGAACCCTCTGCAGTTCGCGGAAGGCGAGGATCTGGATGCCTACCCGCGCACTCTGGATGCGGACGTGGAAAAGCTGAAGGCCGCGGGCGTGGACGCCGTCTTCGCCCCCAGCCCGCGCGAGATGTACCCCAACGGTCCGCGCACGACGATCCACCCGGGCGAGGCCGGCCGCATCCTGGAAGGCGCCCACCGCCCGACCCACTTCGCGGGCGTACTGACGGTCGTGAACAAGCTTTTCACCATCACTCATTGCGACCATGCCTTCTTCGGCGAAAAGGATTACCAGCAGCTGTTGCTGATCCAGCAGATGGTTACGGACTTGAACATGGAGGTGCAGGTCCACGGTGTGCCGATCGTGCGCGAGGCCGACGGCCTGGCGAAGTCCTCCCGCAACGTTTACCTGTCCGAGGAGGAGCGCGAGCTCGCCCTCACCCTGTCCGCCGCCCTGACCGCCGGTGCCTTCGTCGCCGAGCAGGGCCCTGCGGCGGTTCTGCAGACCGCCGGATCTATTCTGGACGCCGCCTCCGGCGTGGACGTCGACTATCTTGAGCTGCGCGGTACGGACCTTTCCGACTGCCCGGAGGACGGCGAGGCGCGTCTGCTGGTGGCGGCGCGCGTGGGGACCACGCGCCTGATCGACAACGTGGGCGTGCCGCTGGGCACCGGCTTCAAGGGGCTGGATGAGGGCAGCGCAGGCGCCAACGGCGGTGAGGGCAGCGCAGCCCCCGAAAACTCAGGTGAGTAGAACAATGAGCGACGAACTAGACACCCTGAAGCGCCACTCTCACCCCTTCGTGGAGCTCTCCGCGGGGGAGTATCGCGCCAGCATCTCCACCTTCGGCGGTGGACTGCGCAGTCTGGAATACTCCGGCAAGCCCCTGGTGGTTTCCTACCCAGAGGGTGCCTACCCGCCATTGTCCTCCGGCATCGTCCTGGCGCCGTGGCCGAACCGCACCGCCGACGGGGTCTTCGCCCACGACGGCGTGCTGCACCGGTTGGACATTACGGAGCCGGCCCGTGCTACGGCGATCCACGGATTCGTGGGTCAGATGGCCTGGCACGTCGCCGACCAGGGCGAGGACTTCGTGGCCCTGGAGCTGTCTACTGGCCTGCGCCAGGGGTGGCCGTGGCCGCTGTACATGCGGGTGACGTGGGCTCTTGACGCGAATGAGGGGCTGCGCGCCACCTTCGCCGTCCGCAACACGGGCGATGCTTCCTGCCCCTTCGGACTGGGGTGGCACCCATACCTGAGCGCCCTGGGAGCTCCGCTGGACGATTGTGTGCTACACCTTTCCGCCGATGCCAACCTGCCGCTGGACTCGGTGCGTAACCTGCCCGCCGGCCCGGAGATTCCGGCTTGCTGGGTGCTCCCGGATCTGGAAACCGGCCAGCGGATGGCCGGGGTGTGGCTGGACCACTGCTTCGGCCCGATGCCGGAGGGCCATAGGTCGTTCGGCTGCCTTGGCTCGGCAATTAAGGCTTCTGACGCTGCCGACGGTTATGCCGACGCACGCCTGATCAACCCGGACGGCGAGGGCGTGCGCCTATGGGCGGGGGAGGGCTTTGAGTGGTTCCAGGTGTTCACTGCCGACCCGGCTCGCCGCGAGGGCTACCCCGGCGTGGGCCGAGCCCTAGCCGTCGAGCCGATGACGTGCCCGCCGGACGCTCTACGCTCCGGTAAAAACCTTATTCGCCTGGATGCGGGCGAGCAGTACAGCTTCGAATGCGGGATTTCTTTTGCGTCGTGTGAAAAAGATTTCCTTTAGCACACCTATCGGCGTTAGAATCGGGAATGTATAAAATATCCAATAGTTCTCGTCGCCGGTAGTTGAGAATAACGATGATTGGTGCCAGGGACGGGGACGCGACGTTCCTGGAGGTTCACAGCTATGACAGCTGAAGGACTACGTTTGGACGCGAGCTGGGTAGATTACGCGCTGGTCGCGCTATACTTCGCTTTCGTCCTAGGCATCGGTTGGGCAGCTAAGTCCAAGGTGTCCAGCTCAATTGACTTCTTCCTCTCCGGCCGCTCCCTACCCGCGTGGGTGACGGGCCTGGCCTTCATCTCCGCCAACCTGGGCGCCGTTGAAATCGTGGGCCACTCGGCCAACGGCGTGCAGTACGGATTCGAGACCATGCACTACTTCTGGATCGGCGCGATCCCGGCCATGGTCTTCCTCGGCATCGTGATGATGCCCTTCTACTACGGCTCCAAGGTGCGTTCCGTGCCGGAGTTCATGCAGCGCCGCTTCGGCAACGGTGCGCACCTGGTCAACGGCATTTCCTTCGCCGTCGCCCAGCTGCTGATCGCCGGCGTGAACCTGCTGCTGCTGGCTAAGGTCGTTAACTCCCTGCTGGGCTGGCCGCTGTGGGTCACCCTGGTTGTCGCCGCAGCGATCGTGCTGTCCTACATCACCTTGGGTGGCCTGTCCGCCGCCATCTACAACGAGGTGCTGCAGTTCTTCGTGATTATTGCTGCCCTGCTGCCGCTGACCATGATCGGCCTGCACCAGGTCGGCGGTTGGTCTGGCCTGCAGGAAAAGGTTGCGGATTCCTCGCACTTCCACACGTGGCCGGGCACCGAGATCTCGGGCTTCGAAAACCCGATCGTCTCGGCGATTGGCTTGGTCTTCGGCCTGGGCTTCGTGCTGTCCTTCGGCTACTGGACCACCAACTTCGTGGAGGTGCAGCGCTCCATGGCAGCCGACTCGCTGTCCGCCGCGCGTAAGACCCCGATCATCGGTGCATTCCCGAAGATGTTCATCCCCTTCCTGGTGGTCATCCCTGGCATGGTCGCCGGTGCGACGGTCACCCCGATCATGGATGGTTCGGCGGAACCGAATGATGCGATCCTGTACCTGATGCGCGATCTGCTGCCGAACGGCCTGTTGGGCGTGGCTATCGCTGGTCTCCTGGCTGCGTTCATGGCCGGTATGGCGGCGAACATCTCGGCGTTCAACACCGTGTTTTCCTTCGACATCTGGCAGTCCTACATTGTTAAGGATCGCGACGACGAGTACTACCTGAAGGTCGGCCGCGTGGCCACCGTCGGCGCCACCGTCATTGCCGTGTTCACCGCTCTGTTGGCCTCCAACTTCGGCAATGTCATGGACTACCTGCAGACGCTGTTCGGCTTCTTCAACGCGCCGCTGTTCGCCACCTTCATCTTGGGTATGTTCTGGAAGCGTATGACGCCCACCGCAGGTTGGGTCGGCCTGGTTTCCGGTACGGGTGTCGCGATTGCCTACTGGGTTGTAGCGACCTTCGGCAGCACCGACGCTGGCTTCTTCAACCTGCCGGGACAGGGCACGGCCTTCGTCGCTGCCTCCCTGGCCTTCGTCACGGACATTGTGGTCTCCGTCCTGGTTTCCTTGGTCACTAAGCCAAAGCCGGACGAGGAGCTGGTGGGCTTCGTCAAGTCCGTCACCCCGAAGGAGAACCTCACGGACGCCGCAGAGGCCACCCTGCCGTGGTACCGCCGCACCGTCCCGCTGGGCATTCTGTGCCTGGTTCTGGTGACTGTCCTCAACATCGTGTTCGCCTAAGCGCAGTTAAGATTCCAGAAAGGAGTGAACGGACACAATGGCTAACAACACCGAAGCAAAGGTCTCTAAGACCTCCAAGCGTTCCCACATGGCCGGCGCTTTCGACATCCGCAACGTCATCGGCGCCCTCATGGGCCTGTACGGACTAGTGCTCTTGATCAGCTACTTCCTGCTTGATCCGGGTATGGATGTGACCACCGGCGAGCCGAAGAATGAAACGTATAACCTGGTGTGCGGGCTTGCCATGGTCGCCGTGGCGGCGGTCTTCTTGCTGTGGACCAAACTGGATCCCATCAAGATCGACGAATCTGCCGCACAAGACGTTCAAGCTGAGTAACACACACTCGAGAACTACATGCTAGAGCCCGCCCCTTTTCCTTAAAGGAGGCGGGCGCTTTACTTCACGCGTCCTAGGGCGCCCTACTAAAGGAAGTGATTTACGCCGTGCAGCACGATGTCAAAGTAACCCGAACCACGCTGGCCGACGGCCGCGAGCTGCTGTACTTCGACGACGAGCCGGCTTATGTCCGTGGCGAGAAGCAGCGCGAGCTGCACGATTCCCGCGACCTGCCGCAGGCCACCACGGAATCCGAGATGCGGCAGGACCCTCTGACCGGCCAGTGGTATGTCTACGCCGCGCACCGCATGAACCGCACGTTCATGCCTCCGGCCAACGAAAACCCGCTGGCGCCTACCAGGCCTGGCGAGCTGCCCACCGAGGTGCCCGCCGACGATTACGACGTCGTGGTCTTCGAAAACCGCTTCCCCTCCCTGTCAGTGCACATGGAAGTGCCGGAAGATTTCGCTGCCCACGTCGACGGCCAGGAACTGTTCCCCCGCAGGCCCGCCATCGGCCGCTGCGAGGTTGTCTGCTTCACTCCGGACGTGGACGCCTCGTTTAGGGATCTGCCATACGAGCGCGCCCGCACTGTCGTCGAGGCCTGGGCCCACCGCACCGCTGAACTTTCCGCCATCGAAGGCATCCGCTATGTGTTCCCCTTCGAAAACCGCGGCAAGGAGATCGGCGTGACCTTGCAGCACCCGCACGGCCAGATTTACTCCTATCCCTTCCTCCCGCCGCGTGCCGCTGAGGTAGCCGCGCGCGCTCGGGCGTTTAGGGAAAGCACTGGTCAGGATCTTTTTGACGCCACCTTGTCCGCCGAAAAAGAATCCGGCACCCGCATACTCTTGGCCGGCGAGCACTTCACAGCCTATGTGCCGGCTGCAGCCAAGTGGCCGGTGGAGGTCATCCTCATGGCCAACCGGGCGGTGCCGGACTTCGCGGCGCTATCCGACGAAGAGAAGGATGAGCTGACCCGCTTCTACCTGGATCTGCTGGGCCGAATGGACCGCTTTTTCGACGGGGTGGAACGCACCCCCTATATTGCGGCCTGGAACCAGGCGCCGGTGGGGGAGGGGCGCGAGGACGGTCGCTTGTACTTGCAGCTGTATTCGATGATGCGCTCTCCGGGGCGCATGAAGTTCCTGGCCGGTAGCGAGTCGGGCCAGGAGGCCTGGATCTCCGATACCACCCCAGAACGAATCGCCGAGCGCTTCCGGGAGGTCGCCGACAATGCCAACTAGCCAAACCAACGCAGCACAGAACGCTGGTACTCCGCGGTGGCTGCAGACCCGCTCCGAGGAGCAGGGTGCTGCCGATGCGCGTTCCCTATTCCAGCAGGTCTACGGCTATGAACCCGCAGGCGTGTGGTCCGCGCCGGGGCGCGTGAACCTCATCGGCGAGCACGTCGACTATGCCGATGGCATTAGCCTGCCCTTCGCACTGTCCCAGCGCACCTACGTGGCTGCTGCCAAGAACGACGACGGCGTGTATCGCGTGGCCTCCCGCTTCGGCGACCCCGTGGAGATCGTCCACTTCGAGATCCCCGTCGCCGAGGTTGGTCCCGGCAATCCCGCCAACTGGGCGGGCTACGCCGTCGGCGCGATTTGGGCGGCAACCGAGGCCGGGCTGATGCCCGCCGGTGGCCTGAACCTCGCCATCGAATCCGACGTTCCCGTCGGCGCGGGGTTGTCCAGCTCCGCGGCTCTGGAATGCTCGGCGGCTCTGGCGGCCTTTGACCTATACGGCGGCGCGACCCTTGATGATGCGGTCCGCAACGGGCTCATGGGGGCGTCCATAAGGGCAGAGAACGAGGTCGTCGGCGCCTCAACGGGCGGCCTCGACCAGCGTATTTCGCTGTTTGGCCAGGCCGGCCACGCGCTGGCCATCGACTTCGCCGAGGACAGCGCCACCCAGGTGCCCTTCGACATCGCGGGGCGGGGGCTGGCGATCCTCATAATGAACACGAACGCTCCGCACCAGCTGAACGACGGGCAGTATGCTGCGCGACGCGCGGTGATCGACGGAGTGACAGCCGACCTGGGGGTCAGCAGCCTGCGCTTCGCCGAGGAGGCCGAGGATGCCTCCGTGGGATGGGCCAAGGCCAACGACGTGGATCCGGTAGAGGTGGCCGCCCGCGTGCGCCACGTGGTGAGCGAGATCGCCCGCACGGCCGAGGCGATTAAGCAGGTCAGCGCCGGTGACATGGAGGCTTTCGGGCGTTCGATGCAGGGCAGCCACGCCTCCCTGCGGGATGACTACGAGGTCACCGTTCCGGAGCTGGATACCGCGGTGGATGTTGCGATGGCCCAGGGCGCGCTAGGTGCGCGCATGACCGGTGGTGGTTTCGGCGGCTCCGCGATTGCGCTGCTGCGTGAGGATCAGGTGGAGGCGACGGCCACAGCGGTGGCTGAGGCTTTCGCGGAGAAGGGCTTCAACGAGCCCGAGTTCGTGGTGGCACTGCCGAGCGACGGCGCGCACCGGAACGCTTAAGCGCTCGCTCCAGTAGCGCTTGGGCGCTGCTTGAGCGTCGCCCGGGCGCCGTATCGGTGCGCGGTGACCGGGCACAAAAGAACAGCTAAATAGCATATTTGGTTAGCCCCGAGTAAGGTGTTCACCCGTGTTGCGAACCATGCTGAAATCAAAGATCCACCGTGCGACGGTCACCCAGGCCGACCTGCACTACGTCGGCTCGTGCACCATCGACGCTGATCTGATGGAAGCTGCCGACATCCTCGAGGGCGAGCAGATCGATATCGTCGATATAGATAACGGCAACCGCCTGACGACCTACGCCATCACCGGTGACCGGGGCACCGGAGTGATCGGCATCAACGGCGCTGCCGCGCGCCTGATTAGCCCCGGCGACCTGGTGATCATCATCGGCTACGCCCAGTACAGCGAGGAAGACCTGAAGAACTACACCTCGCGTGTCGTCTTTGTGGACGAGAACAACAAGCAGGTGGAGCTCGGCGGCGATCCGGCTCACGTGCCGGACGGCTCGGGGCTCAAGAACCCGCGCCACCCGGAAGGCTAGTTGAACTCGAATTCTCCCTCGTCGTTGCGCTTCACGTGGAAGCGCCACAGCGGCATTCCCTCTTCCTCAAGGGACTTTTCCGTTGCCGTGAGTGTCTCCGATCCGATAATCACGAAGTCGCTGTTGCTATAACGCAACCCAACCTCCGAGCAGAAACGCTGGCTGCCCTTACCATCAGACAAAGGAGTCACCGTATTACCAGCAACCTTCATCAGCTGGTAATCGCCGTCAGGGGACTGTAGACCTATCTCGGTCGGAGGGAACAGTGGCGACTCGTCTTCGTAGTCATACTCCACTTCGGCACAAACCTTGCCGTAATCCTGCGGATTGTCGGTAAGAATCTCAAGGCTCATCAGCTTCATCTTTGTCTTACCGACGCCCACCTTTTCAGTGACCGACTCTTCCTTAGGCTTGGCCTTGTCGCGGGATTCGAGGTAGCCGCCATCAACGAGGTCGATCTCTACGCGATCGCCGATTTCCAGTGGGCCGTTAGAGCCACCGATGTTCGCTTCCTTGCCCTCGAGTTCCTGATAACGGTTTGCCAAGTTAGTCAGCGAGCGCAACAGCGGCTTGACCGGGTCACAACCGGACATGGAGATAACCTCTGCATATTCCAACGGTGTTCCCTCCGGGCCGGAAAGCATGCACGCATTTACTACCTCGGCAGATTTCCATCCTTGAAGACCATCGTCGGATAGCTCCTTTCGTTCAGCATCCCCATTGGGAAGATCGTCGAGATTGGAGCCATTCTTGGTGGCGGACAGTGCAGTGTAGATCGAAGTTTCTTTGAGCTCATCGGGCTGATCGCCACTGATTTGCGGCTTTATATAGCCGGAGCAGGTTTCTGAATTGACGTACACGTCAGCAGAGTCCAGCGGCTGCATCTTCGCGCCATCCACGTACGCGCTGTCAAAGAAAGCTTGGTCGAGTTTGCAGTCGCTGAACTTGCCGTCCGCGAAGATTTCCCGCAGCTTGTCGTCGCTGATCTCTGGGGAGACGTCGGAGAAACTGTTATTGGAGCCGGAGTTTTCCTTCTTGCCCCCGTAGGAAACCTCTTCGCTGGCGCCTTCCGGGCGCTGAAAAGCGGAGCAGCTGGATGCGAAAACCAAAGAGCCCGCTGCCAAGCAGGCAGCTGTGGCGCGGGCGTACTTATGGGTGAAAGTAGCGGGGCGTGAACTAAACATGTTTGAGTGCTTCCGTAGTCTTCGTGTCTTCGTCCGGTGTACTTCGTGTATTGGTCGTCGTATGTTCCCTAAAGCTAACACCCTCGAGCGTCTCGCACGCCTCAATCGATTACCTGTCCGTTCCATGCGCTAGGCTTTGTAAGCGTGACTGACGCAGCAAATACCCCCGCACAAGACCTGCCCGAACAGCTACGCATCCGCCGCGAAAAGCGGCAGCGCATCCTCGAATCCGGCAAGGACGCCTACCCGGTAGAGGTGCCACGCACCCACTCCCTGGCCGAGGTACGCGCACAGTGGGCCGTGAAGAAGGATGACGGTGAAGCTGAGGCGCAGCCGGTTGAAACAGAGGGCGTCACTTACCTCGCCGCAGGCGAAGAAACCCAAGACGTCGTCAGCATTACCGGGCGCCTGATCTTCATGCGTAACACCGGAAAGCTGTGCTTCGCCACGCTGCAGGACGGCGACGGCACGCAGCTGCAGGCCATGCTTTCCCTGGCGGAGGTAGGGGAGGACGCGCTGGCTGCGTGGAAGGCCGACGTGGACCTCGGCGACTTTATCGGCGTGACGGGTCGCGTGATCGCCTCCCGTCGCGGCGAGCTGTCCGTGATGGCCAGCGAGTGGGTCATGGCAGCAAAGTCTCTGCGTCCGCTGCCGGTGGCTTTCGCTGAGATGAACGAAGAGACCCGCGTGCGCCAGCGCTACAACGACCTGATCGTGCGCGAGGAAGCCCGCAAGAACGCGATGACCCGCGTGAAGGTCATCCGCGCGCTGCGTGACTACATGGAGGGCGAGGGCTTCGTAGAGATCGAGACCCCGATGCTGCAGACCCTGCACGGTGGCGCGGCGGCCCGTCCGTTCGTGACCCACTCCAACGCCCTGGATATCGACCTGTACCTGCGCATTGCGCCGGAGCTGTTCCTGAAGCGCGCTGTGGTCGGTGGCATCGACCGCGTCTTCGAGATCAACCGCAACTTCCGCAACGAGGGCGTGGACAAGTCCCACTCCCCGGAGTTTGCGATGCTGGAGACCTATGCAGCATGGGGCGACTACGACGACTGCGCGCGTACCACCCGCGAGTCCATCCAATACATCGTGGACCAGCTGACCAAGGGCACCGACCTGGAGGGTACCGGCAAGGTGCGCCTGGCCGACGGCACCGAGTTCGACTTCGGCGGGGAGTGGAAGGAAATCGAGATGTACCCCTCGCTGAACGAGGCACTTGCGCGCAAGTACCCCGGCCAGCCGGAGGTGACGATCGACTCCACCGTTGAGGAACTGAAGGAGATCGCCAAGGTTATTGGCCTGGACGTTCCCGCCAAGGGTGGCTGGGGCCACGGCAAGCTGGTGGAGGAAATCTGGGAGGTCCTGTGCGAGGGCCAGCTGGAAGGCCCCATCTTCGTGCGTAACTTCCCGGTCGAGACCTCCCCGCTGACCCGCCAGCACCGCAGCAAGCCAGGTGTGACGGAGAAGTGGGACCTGTACGTCCGCGGCTTCGAGCTGGCTACCGGCTACTCCGAGCTGGTGGATCCGGTTATTCAGCGCGAGCGTTTCGAGGATCAGGCACGCCTGGCCGCCAATGGTGACGACGAGGCAATGCGTCTGGACGAAGATTTCCTGGCAGCCATGGAGCAGGGTATGCCGCCGACGGCAGGAACCGGCATGGGAATCGATCGACTGCTGATGGCTCTGACCGGCCTGGGCATCCGCGAGACCGTGCTGTTCCCGATTGTGAAGCCGGAGCGCGACAACTAGTTCGCAATCTCAGGGGGAGGAGGCGGCAGCCGCGCCGGGGCGTAGCCTTCGGGGCGCCGCCGGTGGGGGACCGCCGGCGGGGGAGGCGCCGCCGGTGGAGGACCGCCAGTGGGGGAGGCGCCGCCGCTGGAGGAGCGTAGGGCAGCGTGGGTGCAGCTCGCCCGTGTGGGTGTAATTTCCCCAATGTTTTGTCTCAAAATGTGATGCGCGCCATTATCCTGGTTTATGCTACGTACATAATTATCCGCACATGCAGATATGTAATTTGCGCTGACAACCAGTGAAAGGTGGCCGCACGAAATGAGCGACCGAAGCAAGCGTGCCGATTCGACTCCTGGCCTGAACAACATCAAGCGAGACGCAATCGGTACCGTCATGGGAGTCTTGACGAAGTTCACCGGCTCCGACCTGGCAGAGAAGTACGGTCTGAGCAAGAAGGTGGACCGCGTTGCCTACCAGTCCACCAAGACCGGCATGCGCACCCTGGGTGCCGTGAACCGCCAGTTCAAGAAGATCAAGGGCTCCGGCAAGCCGGTACGTCTGGCAAACCAGACCACCGACGAGAACAACCAGCCGATCCCGACCGAAACCCCGGCACCGGGCAAGGCGCCGTTCGACCTGACCCCGACCGAGGATCAGGAAATGATCGTCGCTGCTGTGCGCGAGTTCGCAGAAGAGCGCCTGCGCCCCACCGGCCACGACCAGAACGAAGCATCCGAGCCGGCCGAAGGTCTGCTGGAGGCTGCCGCTGAGCTGGGCGTTGCTCTGATCAACCTGCCGGAAGAGTACGAAGGCATTGCCTCCGCCTCCGGCGCCACCACCAACGCTCTGATCGCCGAGGCTCTGGCATACGGCGACATGGGCCAGGCCGTCGCCATCCTGGCACCGGCCGGCGTGGCCAACGTCATCACTAACTACGGTGACGACTCCCAGCAGAAGACCTACCTGCCGGAGTTCGCAGGCGAGTCCGTCCCGGCCGCCGCCGTGGTCGTCTCTGAGTCCCGCCCGCTGTTCGACCCCTTCACCCTGCAGACCACCGCCGTCCGCGAGGGCGACGACATCGTGATCAACGGTGTGAAGACAATGGTTCCGAACGCCGGCAAAGCCGAGCTGTTCGTCATCGCCGTGAACCTGGACGGCGAGAACACCTTCGTCATCGTCGAGTCCGACACCGAGGGCCTGGTTGTCGAGGCTGACCCGTCCATGGGTCTGCGTGGCGCCGCCCTGGGTCGAGTCCTGCTGAAGGACGTCCGCGTTCCGGCCAGCCAGCTGCTGGGTGGCAAGGATCTGCCGGCTGACGAGCGCAAGGAAAACTACGCGGAGATCATCCGCCGCTCCCGCCTGGGCTGGGCTGCACTGGCAGCCGGCACCGGTGAGGCCATCCTGGAGTACACCAAGAAGTACGTCAACGAGCGCGAAGCTTTCGGCGAGCCGATCTCCCACCGCCAGGCAGTGGCCTTCATGGTCGCCAACCTGCGCATTGAGCTCGACGGCCTGCGCCTGATCCTGCTGCGCGGCGTATCCCGCCTGGACCAGGGCCTGTCCTTCAACCGTGAGGCTGGCCTTGCCCGCCGCTACGCATCCGACAAGGGCATGGTCATGGGTCTCGACGGCGTGCAGCTGCTCGGTGGCCACGGCTTCACCAAGGAGCACCCGGTCGAGCGCTGGTACCGCGACATGCGCGCCGTCGGCATCGCCGAAGGCGTAGTCGTCGTTTAACCCCCGCCACACATTCGAATCGATATCGAATAAGCACAAGGAACTTGAAGGAACCACATCATGATTAATCTGGAACTCCCCAAGCGTTTGAAGGCGGGCCAGAACCAAGCGCACCAGGCCGCCGCCGAAATCTTCCGCCCCATCTCCCGCAAGTACGACCTCGCGGAGCACGAGCGCCCCGTTGAGCTGGACACCATGGCTAGCCTGGTCGAGGGAATGGCAGACGCCGGCCAGGCAATGGCTGGTGCCTCCGGTGGCCGCGGCGATGAAAAGAAGAAGGCTGAGGGCGTCAAGAATGGCGGCAACATGGCCTCCATCCTCAACGTCATCGAGACCTGCTGGGGCGACGTCGGACTCACCCTGTCCATCCCCTACCAGGGTCTAGGCAACGCAGCCGTAGCTGCCGTCGCCGACGACGAGCAGCTCGAGCGCTTCGGCAAGATCTGGGCCGCCATGGCCATCACCGAGCCGCAGTTCGGCTCTGACTCTGCAGCAGTTGCCGCCACCGCCAAGCTGGATGGCGACGAGTACGTCCTGAACGGTGAGAAGATCTTCGTCACCGCCGGCGAGCGCTGCACCCACGTTGTCGTCTGGGCATCCGTCGACAAGTCCGCAGGCCGCGCGGCCATCAAGTCCTTCGTCGTTCCGCGCGACACCCCGGGCTTCGAGCTGGTCCGCCTGGAGCACAAGCTGGGTATCCGCTCCTCCGACACCGCGCACTTCATCCTGGACAACGTCCGCATCCCGAAGGAGAACCTGCTGGGCTCCCCGGAGGTGGACACCAAGAAGGGCTTCGGCGGCGTGATGGCCACCTTCGACAACACCCGCCCGATGGTTGCCGCCATGGCCGTTGGTGTTGCCCGCGCTTCCCTGGAGAAGCTGCGCGAGATCCTCACCGACGCAGGTGTAGAGATCGATTATGACGCCCCCGCGTGGAACCAGCCCGCAGCCGCCAGCGAGTACATTCGCCTGGAGAGCGACTGGGAAGCTGCATACCTGATGACCCTGCGCGCAGGCTGGATGGCTGACAACAAGCAGCCGAACAGCAAGGAAGCCTCCGAGTGCAAGGCGAAGGCAGGCCGCATGGCCACCGACCTGACCCTGCGTGCAGTCGAGATGGCCGGTGCCTACGGCTACTCCGAGCGCGACCTGCTGGAGAAGTGGGCTCGCGACTCCAAGATCCTGGACATCTTTGAGGGCACCCAGCAGATCCAGCAGCTGGTCGTCGCCCGCCGTGAGCTGGGACTTTCCTCCAAGGAGCTCAAGTAAGAGCCCACTAGCGCCTGCCTAGAACAGGCGCACCGAGTGATCAACGGGGCCATGGCCTTGACCGACTAGCAACTTGTCGGCATTGGCGATGGCCTCGTTGAGCCATTTTGTGGACCATTCCAACGCATTCTCTAGCGAATCTCCCGCGCCCAGTCTGGTGGCCAGTGCGGAAGACAAAGAACACCCCGTGCCGTGGGTGTTTTTTGTTTCCACGCGCGGGGAGCTGACCTTGTGCGTCTGCCCGTTCGGGGACACGGCAATGTTTCCGGCCTCCGGCCCAGCCAGGTGCCCCAGCTTCACGATCACGGTGGTGTCGGTTTCCCGCGCCCACTTCGCGGCGATGTCCACGGCATCTTGCTCGCTGCTGGCAATGTCAGTCTTAGTCAGGAGTGCGAGCTCGGGGAGGTTCGGCGTCACTACCGAAGAAGCGGCAGCGAAGTCCCGCAGTGCGTCCTCGGCGTCCGCGGTGAGCAGCCGATCGCCCGAGGAAGCCACCGCCACCGGGTCCAGCACCGTCGTGACCTGGTGGTTCTGCAGGTAATCGCGGACGGTCTGGATGGTCTGGGTGTCGCCGAGCATGCCGATCTTCACAGCATCAACGGTGACGTCGTCGAAGACGGAATCGAGCTGCGCGCGGAGGAAATCCAGCGGGGGAGTGTGGATCTCGCGCACACCCTGCGTATTCTGCGCGACCAGCGCGGTAATGACGGACATGCCGTAGCCACCCGCCGCCATGATGGACTTCAGGTCCGCCTGCGCGCCCGCCCCGCCCGTCGGATCCGTACCGGCGATGGACAGCACGCGCGGACGGAGGGGTTGGTTGGGGTTGCTGTTGGGGTTGCTATTGGTGCTGCTGATCTGGCTCATGCCAATCATTATTGCGCACGCCGTGGGGCACTGGCTGCGGCCAGTCACCCTTGCTGTTGTTTGAGGAAGTTGTTTCGGTTGGTGTTGTTCTCGTGATTCATGTTTTATGACGCCCACAGCCCTTGCCGGCTTTACGTGATGCTAAATGTCGGAAAAGTTGCAAAACTGCAGACTTACTATTCCTGACCCTTGGTGTGCGATTCGCTGACCAGGGCTTTTGTTTTAGTAACAATCATCCCCAATAGTGTTTTGCAACTTTTCCGACATTTACAGTCTTTGGGAGAGTGCAGGGTGAAACGGGAGGGGGTGGTTAGTGTCGTCTGGCGCTTGTAAGTGGTGTGGGTGTGCAAGTGGGGGACTGATGGGGCGAGCGCTCTAGATCTAAGGGGGGGTGGTGTAAGGCAAATGTCGCTAGATCGGGAATTCTGCACATGTGCTACCTCGTCCACTTTTTACGCGAAGCTCTGACCTGCGGTTTTGCTTAGTCGAAAATTGAGTTCAGTAACAGATTCCCGTTCTAACGACATGTGGGGCTTAGTGAGAGCTGGGCTCAGCCTCTCAGGCCGCCGAAGCTCCAGCCCCTCAGGCCGCCGAAGCGCCAGCCTCATTCACCCCAACTAGGGCTGCGGAAGCTCGCGCGGAACCACCTTGCCCACCGCGTTGCGGGGCAGCTTGTCCAGGTATACGAAGTAACGCGGCACACTGTGGCGAGCCAAGTGAGCCTTGACCTGAAGCTTCGCCTGCTCCTCGAATTCCGCCTTCTCGGCGTCGGTCAGTTCGGCTGCGCTCTTGCCCTCCGGCACGACCCACGCGCACAGTGCCTGGCCGAACTCCGGATCCTCCACGCCTCGCACAGCGGACTCGGCAACGAAGTCCATGGAGTTCACCACGTCCTCGGTCTCCTGCGGGAAGACGTTCTCGCCACCGGAAACGATCATGTCGTCGCTGCGGCCAGAGATGAACAGCAGCCCGTCCTCGTTGTAGTATCCCAGGTCGCCGGTAGCGACCATGCCATCGATGATTTCCTTGTCAGAGCCGGGGCGTGTGTAGCCCTCGAACAGCATGTCGTTCTTCACGAAGATGCGTCCAATCTCGCCGTCCGGCAGCTCCTTGCCATCCTCGTCCAGAATCTTCAGCGTCGTCGCCATAGGCGGCTTACCTGCCGTGTTGATGTGCTTGCGCAGCTCCTCCGGGGTGGCAATGGAAGCCCAGCTGACCTCCGTCGACCCGTACAGGTTGTACAGCACGTCGCCGAACTTCTCCTGCGTCTCGCGCACAACCTTCGGCGGCAGCGCCTCGCCGGAGGTGGCAATGATCTTCGTGCCGGGGTTGAATCCTTCCGGGACGACTTCCAGCATGCGGCGCAGCATCGTCGGCACCATAGCGATGGTGTACGGGCGGTTCTTCTCGATCAGCTTCACGGCCCCTTCGGGGGAGAATCGTCGCTGCATAATCATGGTGTTGCGCAGCGCGAGCGCCAGCTGAATCTGCGCGAATCCCCAGGTGTGGAACATCGGCGCGGAGAGGAAGGAGGGGCGGTGGTGGCGCATCGGGATGCGGCTCATGATCGACGACGCCGGCATGTACGTCTTCGGTTCCGGTCGGCGCGCGCCCTTCGGTGTGCCGGTGGTGCCGGAGGTGAGGATGATGGTGCGGCCTTGGCGTGGGCGGCTGGGAATGGACAGGTTCTCCGGGGTAGTCCGCACTACCTCGTGCAGGGTGCTCCAGTCTTCGTTGCGGGTGGCGTAGTCGCCGCTATCGATTGCGTCCTGAATATTGGAAGGCTTCTTCAGCGCAGCCTCGGCCTCGCGGGAAAGCCCCAGCGTGTCGCCGTCTTCCCAGGCGATGATCACGGGGCAGGCGTCGAAGTCCTTCGGTAGTAGCGGCAGGAACTCTTCGTCGATAAACAGGATGTCGATCTTTTGTTCCTGTAGCACGGCTTGGGTCTGTTTTGCGGACGCCCCAGTGTTCAGCAGCACAATGTCTGTACCCAACCGACCGTGTGCGCAGAGGGTAAGGATGAAGCCGCGGTGGTTGCGGCACAGCACGCCAATACGATCGCGTTCGCGGACGCCGGTGCGGAACAGGGCTTGCGCCAGGGTGGAGGATTGTTCGTGCAGCTCTTGGTAGGTCATCGACCCAGCGTCATCGATGATGGCGGTGTGGTAGGGGTCGCGTGCAGCGCCGATGGCCAGCAGGCCGGCGGGGAGGAAGCTCCACTGGATAACGCCTTTTAATGCCTTGGACGCGGCGATCGGACTCATTGAGCCCAGAACGCCGGACTTGAACAGTGGCAGAGTGCCCTTTAGGAGCGTGCCTGCGGTTCCGATCTGTTCAGTGAGGGAGGGCTTCGTTAGCTGGGCGGCTGCAGCTGCGTTCATTTCTGGGTAACTCTCCTTGGGTCGGCGTTTGGGTTGGGTTGGCGTTTGGGTCTGCGCCTATCGGTAGTGCCCGGGGAACTAACCCGGAGTGGCGCCTCGACTTGAGCGGTTTATATCTTTTTAGTGGTGTACATCACTGTAATGTTCGCAAAGCAAAAAGTTCTCGGTTTGAAAAAAATAACTATGCAAAGATGGCCGGTCTATATGCGTGCCAGAAAGGGCGTTCGCTGACGGCGTACAGCGTCGAAAATTCCGCCACGAATAGTTGTTGACCTGCTGATATGGGGGTATTTGGGGTCGAAGGGGCGTCGGAATAAGGCGGCGATAACGCAGTGTTGTGTGGAAGGCGATATGAGTTGCCCGCACTCACGGCTAAGGTGGGCAGCATTGGCGAATACACAAGCTAAGTCTTTGGAAACTAGCCACATCTTTTGTAAAGGGAGCACACCATGTTCGAGAGGTTCACGGATCGCGCGCGTCGCGTCGTTGTGTTGGCGCAGGAAGAAGCCCGCGCGCTGAATCACAACTACATCGGCACAGAGCACATCCTGCTCGGCCTGATTCAGGAGGGCGAAGGCGTAGCAGCGAAGGCCCTGGAATCCATGGGTATCTCCCTGGACGCCGTGCGTACCGAAGTCAAGGACATCATCGGCACCGGCGGTCACCCGCCGAGCGGCTACATTCCCTTCACCCCGCGGGCCAAGAAGGTCCTGGAGCTCGCATTGCGCGAGGCGCTGCAGCTAGGCCACAAGTACATCGGCACCGAGCACATCCTGCTGGGCCTCATCCGCGAGGGTGAGGGCGTGGCAGCGCAAGTGCTGGTCAAGCTCGGCGCTGACCTGTCCCGCGTGCGCCAGCAGGTGATCCAGCTGCTCAGCGGCTACGAGGGTAACGAGGAAGAAGGCGGCGGCGAGCCCGCTGCTGCTGGCGTGGGCAGCACCGGTGAAGGTGTACCGAACCGCCCTGGCCAGAAGTCCAACTCCCTGGTGCTAGATCAGTTCGGCCGTAACCTCACCCAGGCCGCTAAGGATGGCAAGCTGGATCCGGTTGTGGGGCGCGAGAATGAAATCGAGCGCGTCATGCAGGTCCTGTCCCGCCGCACTAAGAACAACCCGGTGCTTATCGGCGAGCCCGGTGTGGGTAAAACCGCTGTGGTGGAAGGCCTGGCGCTGGACATTGTCAACGGAAAGGTGCCGGAGACGCTGAAGGATAAGCAGCTGTACTCCCTGGACCTGGGTTCCCTGGTGGCGGGCTCCCGCTACCGCGGTGACTTCGAGGAGCGCCTGAAGAAGGTGCTGAAGGAGATCAACCAGCGCGGTGACATCATCCTGTTCATCGACGAGATCCACACGCTGGTCGGTGCGGGTGCCGCCGAGGGCGCGATCGACGCTGCCAGCATCCTGAAGCCGAAGCTGGCTCGCGGCGAGCTGCAGACCATCGGTGCGACCACCCTAGACGAGTACCGCAAGCACATCGAGAAGGACGCGGCTCTGGAGCGCCGCTTCCAGCCGGTACAGGTGCCGGAGCCTTCCGTCGAGCTGACCGTGGAAATCCTGAAGGGATTGCGCGACCGCTACGAGGCGCACCACCGCGTATCCATTACCGACGGTGCCCTGAAGGCCGCCGCCCAGTTGGCTGATCGCTACATCAACGACCGCTTCCTGCCGGATAAGGCCGTGGACCTGATCGACGAGGCCGGCGCCCGCATGCGCATCAAGCGCATGACCGCCCCGAAGTCCATCCAGGATGTCGACGACAAGATCGCCGAGGTACGCCGCAAGAAGGAAGCCGCCATCGACGACCAGGACTTCGAGAAGGCAGCAGCCCTGCGCGACGACGAGCGCAAGCTGGGCGAAGAGCGCGCGGAGAAGGAAA
Source organism: Corynebacterium macclintockiae (assembly GCF_027570165.1). Lineage (NCBI taxonomy): Bacteria > Bacillati > Actinomycetota > Actinomycetes > Mycobacteriales > Corynebacteriaceae > Corynebacterium > Corynebacterium macclintockiae. The sequence continues at coordinate 38,140 of NZ_JAKMUV010000004.1, read as the reverse complement.
AGGCCTGGCGCGCAGGCGAGCTGGACGAAGTCGCCGAGGTCGGCGAGGAGCAGATCGCCGAGGTCATGGGCACCTGGACCGGCATTCCCGTGTTCAAGCTCACCGAGGAAGAATCCACCCGCCTGCTACACATGGAAGACGAGCTGCACAAGCGCATCATCGGCCAGGACGATGCCGTCAAGGCTGTCTCCCGCGCCATCCGCCGCACCCGCGCTGGGCTGAAGGACCCGAAGCGCCCGTCCGGTTCGTTCATCTTCGCCGGCCCGTCCGGCGTGGGTAAGACCGAGCTGTCGAAGGCGCTGGCCGAGTTCCTGTTCGGCGACGACGATGCGCTGATCCAGATCGACATGGGCGAATTCCACGACAAGTTCACGGCATCCCGCCTGTTCGGTGCCCCTCCGGGATACGTCGGCTACGACGAGGGCGGCCAGCTGACCGAGAAGGTCCGCCGCAAGCCGTTCTCTGTGGTGCTGTTCGACGAGATCGAGAAGGCCCACACCGAGATCTACAACACCCTGCTGCAGGTGCTGGAAGACGGTCGCCTGACCGACGGCCAGGGCCGCATGGTGGACTTCAAGAACACCGTCCTGATCTTCACCTCGAACCTGGGCACCAGAGACATCTCGAAGGCTGTGGGCATGGGCTTCAGCAGCTCCGGCGAGGCCGACGAGGAAACCCAGTACGAGCGGATGAAGCAGAAGGTCGACGACGAGCTGAAGAAGCACTTCCGCCCGGAGTTCCTGAACCGCATCGACGACATCGTGGTCTTCCACCAGCTGACCCGCGAGCAGATCGTCCAGATGGTGGACCTGCTGCTGGGCCGCGTACGTACCGCACTGCAGGCGAAGGACATGGATCTGGAGCTGACCGAGCAGGCGAAGTCCCTGCTGGCCAAGCGCGGATTCGACCCAGTGCTGGGTGCCCGTCCGCTGCGCCGCACCATCCAGCGGGAGATCGAGGATCACCTGTCCGAGAAGATCCTGTTTGGCGAGATCGGCGCTGGCGAAATCGTCACCGTCGACGTCGAGAACTGGGACGGCGAGTCCAAGGGTGAGGATGCGAAGTTCGTCTTCGGCACCAAGCCCAAGCCGCTGCCGGAGGTCGGCATTGACGACGCGGCCGCCGACGAGGCCCAGGAGGCTGTGTCTGTCGCCGCCGAATCCTCCGTTCCGGAGGATAAGGATTTTGACGCCGCAGACTCCAGCGACGATTGGAACCAGAAAGGCTAACTAAGCCTTGTTGAACGGCACTGGGCGGCCGTGGAGCACACTATCCAGCCAGTCCAGCGCCGGCAGCAGGTGCGTAAACATCGGCAGCATGTGATCGCCCAGCGGAACGGTGTGGGGGATGTTGTGCTCCACGTAGTGCACCTTCGTGCCACCCTCGGCCCACTGGCGGGCCATGCGACGGCTCTGCTCCACGGGGATCGTGTCATCATTCGTGCCATGCCCCACGTACACAGGGACCTGGGGTGGGCGGTTGCCGATGCGTTGGGCGTCAACAAGCTTCTTAAAAGGCTCCTGCCGCAACAGTTCCGTGAGCGATTCGCCGGACGTTGTCAGGGTGCGCGTATCGGTGTAGGCGTGGCGCGCCAGTGATTCGGGGAGGCACTCGCTGGCGGTCTTGCGCAAGTATTCCTTGCCCTTGGCATTCATGCGCGACTCGACGGCATCGCGGATCTCTGGGTTAGAGATCAGGAAGCCATTCAGTGTGTAGCCCAAAGCAGCGGCCAGTGGGCCGTTGTCGATGGCGGTGGAAGTCATGGCCAGATCGGCCGGCACGCCGCCGGCGTAGCCCGTCTTCAGGTTGATCTCGGGGGCGTAGGTCGAGGCCAGCTCGAGTGCTGCGGCGGAAGATCCACCGCCCTGCGAGTAACCCCACAGCGCTACCGGCGCGGACTTCGGCACCCGCTGCATGTTCTTGGCTGCGCGAGCCATGTCCAGGGTGGCGTTGCCCTGATCTACGCGATTCATGTAGGTGTGCTGGGCCGGGGTGCCCAAACCGTTCAGGTCCGTCAGCGCCACCGCCCAACCGCGGGAGAGCGCGGCGGCGACAGGGGCGGCCTCGTATTCCAGCCCCAGTGGCAGCAGCTTGCCCGGGGCGCACGCATCGCCGCTGCCCTGGGTGCCCGGCGCAACGACCAGCAAAGGACGCTCGCCGCCGCCGGTGTAGGGGGCTCGGGGCACCAGGACGGTGCCGGTGACGGGGACGGTTTCACCGCGAGAGTTGGTGGAAACATAAGCCACGCGCTGGGCTTCACTGTTGGTCCAGTCGACGAAGGGGATGCCAAGTGCGAAGTTGCTGCGGGCGGTCTTCAAGATTTCCCCTGGCTTGCCCTTCACCTGCAGCGGCAGGGAGGAGTAGAACCCGTCCGGATCGTGGTTAGGCAGGGAGCCGACGGCGGACTTGCCACTGCCCGTGGCTGCGGCCCTGGATAGCGAACCTTCCACGGAACCATAAAAGCCGCCCTGGGATGGGGCGGCTACAGCCACAGGCGTGGCGGATACGGCGGCCGCGGGCAGAAGAACTGCACAGGTCGCGGCTAGGGAACGGGTGAAACGGGTGAAGCGAAAGCGGTGGAAACTCTTAACGGGAAACGTCATAGGAAAATCCTAAACGTATTCCCCCGGAAAAGTGTTAGATATCGCTAGTTAGGACTGAGAAACTGGGGCTTCTTCGTCCACATTGGCTGTGAACGGATCCAGAGCCTCGAGGTCCACTTCCTCGTCCTCGTCATTGGGCACCTTGCGGCTCAGGTCGATGGCTAGGCCAATGATGGTAAAGACAGCGGTCGGCAGCAGCCATCCCATGCCGGCGTCCATCAGCGGAATCCAGCTCAGCGCATTCTGTACCGACTCGACCGGAACGTTCAGCGAAGCCAGGAAGTCGACGAAGGAGAACACGAAGGCTACGGCCACCCCGATGCGGTACGAAAACACGAGCTTGTACTGGCGGAACAGTAGGTGCACGTAGGACAGCGTGATCAGTATGATCGCCGGCGGGTAGATAAGACCGATGACCGGGCCGGATACGCTCAGGATTTTCTCCAGCCCCAGGTTGGCGATCGCCAGGCCGACGAGCGTCAGGATCGTCGCCCACCAGCGGTAGCTGATCTGCGGAACCAGCTCGTGGAAGAACGTGGACGTCGCCGCGGTTAGACCAACGACGGTGGTGATGCAGGCCAGCAGAACGATCAGCGAGAACACGATCTCACCGGTGTTGCCCATGGTCAGGTGTGCAGCGGAGCTTAGGAGTGCAGCGCCATCGCTGTAGCTTTCCTTATCCGGCATGCGAGCGCCGACCAGACCCAGGCCCAAGTAAACCAGCATCAGGAAGAAGCCGGCGGTGAAGGCGGCAATGCCGGAGAGCTTGACGATCCGCTTGTGATCGGTTTCGCCCTTCTGGCTAAAGGCGCTCACGACGATCAGCGCGAACGCCAGCGCGCCGATGGAGTCCATCGTGAAGTAGCCCTGAGAGATGCCGCTGACCAACGGGTTGGAGGAGTACTCCTCCGTCGCCGGGATGCTGGGATCGTTCAGCTTCTGCAGGCCGACGATGGCCAGCACGGCCAGCAAGATCAGCAGTACTGGGGTGAGGGCCTTGCCTAGGGTGTCCACGACCTTGCCGGGCCAGAGTGTCAGCAGGTAGCACACCAGGAAGAAGGCGAACGTGCCCGCCAGGCGCCACCAGCCGCCGGTCAGGTTGAAGGTGGACTCGATGCCCAGTTCGTAGCCGATGGCTGCGGCGCGGGGCACGGCGTACAGTGCGCCGATGGACAGGTAGGCGACGATGGCGAAGATGATTCCGAAAAGCGCACCGGCGCGGGAAGCCAGGTCGCGCACGCCGGTACCGGAGATTGCGATGGCGATGACCGTCAGCACCGGCATGAGCACTCCGGTTAGGAGGAAGCCGATCATGGCGGGGGAGAAGTTGTCACCGGATTCCACACCGAGCATGGGCGGGAAGATGAGGTTGCCGGCGCCGAAGAACATGGAAAACAGCATCAGGCCTACGGCCGCCACGGTGGTTGTCGTGTTCGGACGCTTGCCAGTCGAGGAGGTAGGAGTCGACATAAAACATTCCTATTGTGATTTGGGTAACTCACATCACTCTAATGCACATCTACTCGTGAAACCTAAGCCGCACAAAACCGCTTGCGTAGCGCTGCTTAGTGCGGCAGGTGGTATTTCCCCTCGTCACGGGCCACAAGCCCGTCGTTAAGTAGCGATTGCAGGGCTCGCTCGCGCTGTTCCTGCCCGGACCACAGCAGGTCTATTTCTTTCTTTGTGACGCCACCGTCCCCCGTTTTTCGCAATAGTTCCATAATCTTTCCGCGTACCTGGCGATCGGTTCCCTCGAATTTCTGCACGCGCCGGGCAGCGGCTGCCGCTTCCTCCTCGGTGGGCTGCGGCTTGCCCGCTTTCACCCACGCGCAGTCGTCCACCACGGGGCAGCGGTCGCACGCCGGGCTCTTCGCGGTGCACACCAGGGCGCCGAGTTCCATCAGCGCCGCGCACATCAGATTCGCGGCATCAGTGGCTTCTGCGGCATCTGCGGTGGCGGTCGAGTCGGTGGGCTGGCCGGTGGGCTGGTCGGTGGGCTGAGAGTGCGGCGGGCGGGGGAGGTGGCGTCGAACCAAACGAGGGTCCGGATCCAGGTGGGGCAGCAACGATGCCACATCCGCCAAGTCGCGCGCACGGGCGGGACCTTGCAGGTAGTGGCCGTCGACAAGGCGCCGGTAGACGCGGCGGACGTTCGTATCCACGACCGGCACGGCCTGACCGAACGCAAAAGCGGCGACGGCGCGGGCGGTGTAGTGGCCGATCCCCGGCAGGGCTTCGAGGTCGGCGATGTCGCTGGGAACCTGACCGCCATGGCGTTCCACACAGGCGACCGCGCACTCCTTCAGACGTAGAGCGCGCCGGGGATAGCCCAGGTTGGCCCACATTCTTAGGATCTCGGATTTCGGGGCCTGCGCCAGATCAGCCGGGGTGGGCCAGCGTTCCAGCCAGGCCGTCCAAAGGGGGATCACGCGGGCGACTGGGGTCTGCTGGCTCATCACTTCGCTGAGCAGGATCGCCCACGGGCTCGTATCCGGGTGGCGCCACGGCAGGTCGCGAGCGTGCCGGGCGTACCAGTTGTTCAGCTTGGCGGGCAGCTCGGCTGCCGAGTCCGAGGAGTCAGCGTGTGGGGAGTTCATTGCACGAATCACTGTAGCGCGGTGCACAATGGATGCATGACTTCGAGCCATCACAAAACCCCGCAGGAGGCATGGGACAGCCTGCGCGAGGGCAACGCCAGATTCATGCGCGGTGAATCTGACCACCCGCACCAGGACCTCAGCCGTCGCATCACCCTGCAGGAAGGGCAGAAGCCACAGGCAGTGGTGCTGGCGTGCTCCGATTCTCGGGCGCCGGTGGAGATTCTCTTTGACCAGGGGTTGGGCGATGTGTTCGTGATCCGCACTGCCGGGGAGATCACCGACCTGTCCGTGCTGGCCTCCCTGGAGTTCGCGGTTGATTCCCTGGAGGTGCCGCTGGTGGTTGTGCTGGGGCACGAGAAGTGCGGCGCGGTCGCCGCGGCCTCCCGGGCGCTGCACGGCGGGGACATGCCATCCGGCTTCCAGCGCGTGTTGGTGGAGAAGGTTACGCCCTCGTTGCTGTCGGCGAAGAAGCGCGGGATGGAAAGTAGTGACGCCTTCGAACGCAACCACGTTGCAGAGATCGCCGACCACATCGTGGATCGTTCGCCGGAGATCCAGGCGCGCCTGGCGGACAAGCGTTGCGCCGTGGTTGGACTGCGCTACCGCCTGTCCGATGGGCTGGCCGAGCCACTGGTCAGTTACGGGCTAGATGTTGAGGGTGCGCAGCGCATCTACTAGCCATTTCGTGGGCTATTTTAGGCGGTCAACCCGTGTCTATCCGCCGTGTGCGGGTGGGCAGCATTTAGCATTGGTTGTGTGACTGAGGAAGACAACAGGCGCCCGTTGCCACGCGAAGTGTATATCCGTCGCCGCATTGCCGCGGTGGTGATTCTGGTCGCTGTGATCGGCGTGATCTGGGGTTTGATCAGCCTGGTCAGCGGGGGAGGGGAATCCGAGAACACGGCCGCTACCGAATCTGCCACGACTACTTCCGAACAGCAGGACATGTCTAGCCCGCCAGAGCCGCCGAAGGGTGCGGATCCTAGTGAATCGGAGGCGAAGGCGTCCGAAAGTAAGGAGTCGGAGGCGAAGGCGTCAGAGGACAAGAAGAAGGATTCTTGCTCCCTGGCCGACTTGAAGGTCACCGCTCGGCCAGGGGCGACGACGTTCAACGCGGATCAGCAGCCGAACTTCTACGCCAGGATTGAGAACCCGACTGGCGCGGATTGCGACATCAACCTTGATGATGCTCCGCTGAAGTTCGAAGTGTTCACGATGGGCAACTACCAGCGCGTGTGGGGCGATATCGACTGCAATGCGCCGGAGGTGACCGGGGACGTAAAGATCAAGGCTGGCGAGGCAGTGAACTACGAACTGGCCGGTTGGTCCCGCACGACCTCCGCGCCGGGCCAGTGTGAGGCTCGCCAGCCCGTCGATCCGGGCAGCTACCTGCTGTACACCCACGTGGGTGACAATACGTCCCAGCCGGCCTCGTTTAACCTGCAGTAGCTCTCGTTTAGCCTCGCCGTAGCTAGGCGGAGGCCAGGCAGTAATTGACGGCCTGGCAGAGCGTGGAAACCTCCTTCACCTTCATCCCCTTCGGCGCCTCGTAGTGGCAGTTCTTCGGCACCAGCGCGGTGTGGAAGCCCAAACGGCTGGCCTCTGCCAGCCTTTGGGTGAGTTGCGGAATGCGGCGCACCTCGCCACCCAAACCGACTTCACCCAAAGCCACCAGCCCGAGGGGGAGCGGCGTGCGCTTAGCAGTGGAAGCTAGAGCGAGTCCCGTGGCTAGATCCGCCGAGGGCTCCAGGATCTTCATCCCACCCACCGTCGCAGCGTAGACCTCCTTATCCGCTAGGGGTAGGCCGCAGCGTTCCGAAAGCACCGCCAGCACCATCGATACGCGCGAGGCATCCATGCCCGTCATGTATCGCTTAGGGTTCTTAAATTCGCTGTTGAGAGCCAGGGTTTGTAGCTCTCCAACCATCGCTCGACGGCCGTCCATCACCACAGTCACCGCGGTACCAGTTACGGATTCGGTCCGGTGGTGCAGGAAGAGCCCGCTAGGATCAGCAACCTCCTGGATTCCGTGGGCGGTTTGTTCGAAGCAGCCGACCTCATCCGTCGCGCCGAAGCGATTCTTGATGCCCCGCAGGAAACGCATGGAGGAGTGCTTGTCGCCCTCGAAGTTCAGCACCACATCCACCAGGTGTTCGATGGTGCGAGGGCCTGCGACCGTACCCTCCTTTGTCACGTGGCCCACGGCGATGACGGGCGTGCCAGACATCTTGGCCAGGGTCGTTAGCGTGCTGGTGACCGCACGAGTTTGGGCCACGCCGCCGGCCACGCCCTCCACCCCGGTGGCCTGCATGGTCTGCAGGGAATCCACAATGATCAGCTCCGGGTTGAGGGCATCTACCTGTGCCAGGCCGTTTTCCAGGTCATTTTCGCTGGCCAGGTAGAGGTTGTCGTGCAGCGCGCCGGTGCGTTCCGCGCGATGGCGTACCTGTCCGACGGATTCCTCCGCCGTGAGGATCAGTACTGTGTGGCCTTTCTTTGCCCACGCGGCGGCGACCTCCAGCAGCAGGGTGGATTTACCCACACCCGGTTCGCCCGCAAGCAGCACAGCGCTGCCTGGCACGATGCCGCCGCCCAGCACCCGATCCAGTTCCCCGATACCTGTCGGTCGGTGCTTGGCGATGGTCGGGTCCACCTTGGTCACCGGCTGGGCGCTGGCCCCCGGCACCAATCCTCCGCCCCTGCGCCCGCGGCGCCCAGAACCACCCGTTCCACCAGCTACACCGGCGATCCCCAGCGCCCCGAGGGCGCGCGTGTCCCGTTCTTCCAGAGACCCCCACTCCCCGCACTGTGGGCAGCGCCCCATCCACTTGGACAGCTGGTGATCGCAGGAGGCACATACGAAAACCCGGCTTGCTTTGCTCGACTTACTTGCCATGTGCACAACAATAAACGCCGCCCCGGACGACCAATGTCCGGCGACGGCGTATGTTCGATTTTGTGGCGGGTCCTGGCTTGGGCGACCCGCCTAGGTGACCTACTTGTTGGTCAGGCTGCCATCCTCGTCGCGGTGCAGCTGGCCAGATTCCGGAACGTATGCGGTTACCGGAGCGTTCAGCTCAACGGTGCCGACGTTCAGCTTGAAGGTGACCTTCTTGTGGCCGCCGACGTAAACGTCCTTCAGACCCTTGACGGAGGTTTCAGCGTACTGCAGCTGGCTCTGGCCCTTGGTCTCTACGTCCTTCAGAGCAAACTTGCCGTCAGCAACTAGGGAGCCACCCGCCGGGATCTCCTTCTTATCCAGGCCGGAGACCTCCTTGCCATCAACCTTCACGGACTCAACCTTGACGGCCTTGCCCTTTTCGTCCTCGTTGGTGACAGTGAACTTCAGTGCCAGGGTGTTATCCGGGCCAACGACCACGGACACGTCCTGGACGTCAGCGTGGCCAGCGTTGCCGTGCGCACCGTTGACGGCGGCCACCTGGCTGGAAGTCTGGGAAATCTGACCTGCGCCACACGCGGACAGTGCGAGCGCGGAACCTGCAGCGACCAGCGCCAGCGCACCACGGGCAAAGGTCGTCTTTAGCGGCTGGGCCTTGAGGGTCTTCACGATGCGTTCCTCCATCTGAGGCATGTCTTAAAGCAGTTGAATAAAAACGTCTGTGTCCAGCCTAGCCTGTAGCCCCCTAGTACACCTAGCCAAGGAGGCCTTTAGTAGTAATTAGTGCCCCCTAGTGCGTGCTTGCTGGGGATTTTATGCCCCAAATGCGGGTAGTGCGGGCGATTGCGGTAGAATCTATCGGGTATTTGCGCACTTGTTTTTCCCAGTGCCTATCACATCCCGCCCCAGCCTTTCGGAAGGACGTTAGAGGAACACTTATGGAGTTCGCAGTCGGAGATACGGTCGTTTACCCGCACCACGGCGCCGCTGTCATCGAGGGCATCGAGCAACGGGAATTCAAGGGGGAAACCGTCGATTACCTGGTGCTGCGCATCAACCAGGGCGACCTTTCCGTCCGCGTGCCGGCCGCAAACGCCGAGAAGGTCGGCGTGCGTGACGTGGTGGGTGAAGAAGGCCTGCGCAAGGTTTTCTCCGTGCTGCGGGAGACCGATGTGGAAGAGGCTGGCAACTGGTCCCGCCGCTACAAGGCGAACCAGGAGCGCCTGACCAGTGGCGACGTGAATAAGGTTGCCGAGGTTGTGCGCGACTTGTGGCGCCGCGACCAGGACCGTGGCCTGTCCGCGGGTGAGAAGCGCATGCTGGCCAAGGCCCGCCAGATCCTCGTGGGCGAGCTCGCCCTGGCTGAAGGCGTGGACGATAACAAGACCGACGCGCTGCTGGCCGACATGCAGGCCGCCATCGAGCGCCACCGCGAGGCTGCCGCCGCGGCTCGTGCCGCAGGTGTGGATGAGGATTCTAAGTCCGGTGGCTCCATCGACCTGGACGACGAGCTGGACGGCGAGGACTAATCCAGGCCAGCGCCGTGACAGCGAACGTCTACGCACTCGTCGCCGCCGCCGGTAGTGGTACCCGTCTGGGCTTTGATACCCCGAAGGCTTTCGTCGAGCTCAACGGTCGGTCGTTGCTGGAACGGTCGCTGGACGGCCTGGCGGCGTCCCAAAGCATCGATCAAGCGATTGTGCTGGTCAGTGAGAACATGCGCGACCACGCCGAGCGCATCGTCGGCGATCCCATCAACGCCGCGGAATGGGCACCCATGACCGTCAGCGTGGAGCTTGGCGGCGGCGAGCGATTCGACTCCGTGTACGCGGGCCTGGTTGCGATCCAGCGACGGCTAAGCGCTGCGGGCGAGGCCACCGAGGGGCGCTTCGTCGCCGTCCACGACGCCGCCCGCTGCCTTACCCCACCCGCCATGATCGCCGAGGTCGTCGACCGCGCCCGCCGTGGTGTCGCAGATGGTTCCTGGTACGGGGCGATCCCGGTGTTGCCGGTAGTGGACACTATTAAAGTTATTGACGCCCCCACCTCCGGCCCGCGCGCAGGGCAGACAGTCGTGGAGCAAACCCCCGACCGCGCCAGCCTGCGGGCAGCTGCCACGCCACAGGTATTTGACCTGGAGAAGCTGATCGAGGCTAACGAGCAGTACCTGCGCACGACGGAAATCAGCTCCGCGCACGCGGTGGATCGGGTGGGTGCTTCGCCGTTGCCGCTGGTGACGGACGATGCCTCACTGATGGAGATGGCAGGATTCCCGGTGGTGGCGGTGGATGCCGACCCGTTGGCTATGAAGATCACCACGCCCCAGGACTACCGCGTGGCACAGATGATTCTGAATGGCAGCGAAAGTTAGAAAGCCTGCAGCAGACAAGTAGGACGTAACCAGAGGCGAGAGGCAGACCGCATGAATACCCCACACATCATTCCCCGCGTTGGCATTGCGACGGATGCTCACCAGGTGCAGCCAGGCAAGGACTGCTGGATGGCTTGCCTGCTGTGGGAGGGGCAGGATGGCTGCGAAGGCCACTCCGATGGCGACGTGGTGGCGCACGCGGTAGTGGATGCGCTTCTCTCCGCCGCCGGGCTCGGTGACCTGGGCAGTTTCGTCGGGGTGGGGCGTAAGGAATACGACAACGTCTCCGGCGAACGCCTACTGCGCGAGTGCCGCGAGCTGTTGGAATCTAAGGGGTTCGTGATCGGCAACGCGGCGGTGCAGATGGTGGGGAACCGCCCGAAGATGGGCACCCGGCGTGAGGAGGCCGAGAAGGTGATGGGAGAGCTGATCGGCGCGCCGGTCTCCGTCTCTGCGACCACGACCGATCACATGGGCTTCACCGGCCGTGGCGAGGGCGTGGCGGCCGTGGCGACGGCGGTTGTGTGGCAGGCGCAGAACTAGTTATTGACAATCCTTTCGCACCCTCGTAGGTTTGTTCCATCAAACAGAACCCCTGCGCATTAAAGGTTTGGAACTTTCTTGTCGAAAAGCTACTCGTTTTCTTTTAGCTACCCGCGCTCTGATGAAGGGGTCGAGGTCCACTCGCTTGAGGTTCCCACTAGCCCAACAGTCATACTGGGTGTCAACGGTGCCGGTAAAACTACGCTTATGAAGTTGCTTGCCGGCCAGTTAAAACCGTCTGAAGGCGCTGTACCGAAGTTGGGCAGAGCGGTGTACGTCCCGCAGCATTTCGAAAACATCAATGGTGCGCGCGTTGTCGACTATGTTTCCTACGTCGCCTGGCTTAATGGTGCCGGTTGGGCGGAGAGCAAGAGGACCGCGGCCTATTGGATTGAATTCGTAGGTTTGAAGGAACACGCACATAAGCAATGCAGCAAGCTGTCCGGTGGGCAGCAGGCTCGCGTGCAAATTGCAACAGCCCTGAACTCTAACGCGGAGCACATTCTGCTGGATGAACCCAGCGCCGCACTCGACCCACTGGCGAAGCGGGATCTGCAAGGGCTCTATCGATCCATTGCGGAAGCGGGCGTTGGCCTTTGGGTTTCTAGTCATCAGCCCTTGGAAGTGGAGAAGCCGTTCGAGCATGTACTCGTGTTGCATGAAGGAAAGGTTGAGTTCCAGGGGCCAATGAGCGATTTTCTGCGAGTTGGGCGCGGTTCGCTAGAGCCGGGGGAGTCACATCGCTATTCCGACACTGTGAGAAACCTTGCGGAGGCATTTTCCAGGACCGGTGGCCATGTCGAGGATTAATGCGATCAACGTTGCTTTGGTGCTCGCAGCTGCAGCACTTGGTTTGCTGAGCATTGCACTCAACGCCAACCCGGTGCCTACGCAGGACAACGCAGTCTCCAACAGCTTGGCCATCTACTATTCGCTGGGGCCAATCCTGGGCTTTATCGGTGCTAAAGAGATGGCACGCTTCCGTTCCTTTTTTAAGTCCCGCGGCTCTGTGCAGGATGTTTTTAAAGTCTGGCTCAGATCCTTGGCGCTTCCGCTATTGCTCGCGGTGGCAGTGGTGTTGGCGTACCTCGCAGTGCAGCTGGCGGATATCGGCTACGTAGAGTCCGCACAGTCCCTTGCAACGGGGTTGGTCTTTATTGTTCTTCACGGCGTGGCATGGCTGAGCTTGGGGGCAACTTTAGGGCTGTACCTACCAGCAATTGTGGCGATCGCTGTCGGCTTGCTTCTTCCTTATATCCTGGTCGCTTACCCAGTGTCGCTCTCAAACGTGGCGTGGCGACAAATGTTCGGGCAACCGTTCAGCTCTTGTTGCCAAGTATCACAGAGCGTGGACCCGATTCTGTGGAAGGCTTCGGCGCTGGTGCTGGGGGCTATATGCGTTTGCTCGTTGCTGTTGACCGCGGCTTTTCATGGAAATTGGCTTCCGGGGCTGTCCGCGTGGCCACTTCGCGTGGCCGCCATTGTTCTACTCGGCGTGAGCTGTGGATTAGGCTACGGAATCGCCCAAGACGGAAACTATGGTTCCGCGGTGCCCCGCCCCCAAGAGCATATGATCTGCGAGGGAGCGGTGTGTTACTGGCGCGAAACCCCATCTGAGCAGGTAGATGCAAACCGCAAGGTGTGGGAATCTTTGGGCGTCAATACTTATAGGTTGATTGACGCCGAACCGCAACGGGACGGCGACATCTGGCTCGCCCACTCGAATCAGCAACAGGAAGTAAAACACGCGCTCCTGGTCGAACTCCTCAGCAACGAACCTGCACTTAAGGGGGCTCCATCGTGTTGGGGAACTCCGCAGGAACCCGTATCCGTAGCGGAGTCTCTTCCCGATCTGACGGAAGAAGAACTGGAACGAGCGACCCTGACGCCTTCCGGACAATGGCGCGGGGTGCATGGCACGAATGAGGGAGTGGACGTGAAGTTCATCCTGGATCGGGCGAACTCCGAGTGTTGGGAGGGATAGTGTCTGCCCAGCATCGAGCACAAATCTATTGGCGCGGTCATTCCGCGACCTACGCGGTGATACTTCAGGTGTTCGCCCTCGTGGGCGCCGTCCTGTTCGGCACGACCACGATCCCCATTCCCTGGGCTTCGTGGAGTTCGTCCGGAGTCGTTCCGTTTAACTTCGTGTTCTCCATCGCTATCGTTAGCTCTGCGGTGATGTTCTGGGATAACCGGCTTTCCCAGCTGGAAGAACTAACTGGCCGCACGTGGGCGGCCTGCGACTGGCTTTTCCTTGGGATTTGCTTGGGCGAATGCGGCGTTGTCGCGGTCCTGGGCAACCCAGGGATGTTGCAGTACACGCTTATTGCACTGTCGGTGATTTTCGGCGCATGCTTGGTGGCAGACCTGCGAAAGAGCTTCTATGGACTGCTTCTGCTAACCGCAGCCCAGTGCCTGCTCATATCGGTATTGCCAAGCAAATACCTGCCATTGTTCTGGTCGCCCAGGATCAGTGTGATTGTGATTGCGCTTCCCATCTGCCTGTTACTTTTCGCGGCAGTGCGGAGCGCCATCAAGAAGGCCGAGCCGCGTTTGGCTCAGCTCAGCAGTTAATGCGGTTGCAGATTTCCCCGATGCCGTCGATAGCGATGCGCACCTCGTCGCCATCGGCCAGGTACTGCGGTGGGGTCATGCCATGGCCGACGCCCTCTGGTGTGCCCGTCACGATGACGTCACCAGGTGCCAACGAGGCGAAATTGCTGATGTAATCCACCAGATCCTGTGGCTTAAACACCAAGTCGGCAACGCTGTGTTCCTGGCGGAGTTCGCCGTTGACCCAGGTGCGTAAGACAGCCCCTTCCGCAATCGGATCGAAGTGTTCGGCGGGAACCATCCATGGGCCGAATCCGCTGGAGCGGTCCAGGTTCTTGCCCTGCAGCCACTGCTGGGTGCGGTACTGCCAGTCGCGCTGAGAGAAATCATTCATCACGGCGTAGCCCGCGATCTGGCCGGACTCGCCCATAATGACAGCAAGCTCGCCCTCGTAGTCCGCCTGCGCGGAGAGCTCTGGGGGAACAACGACTTCGTCGAACGGGCCCGCCAAGGCGGAGGCGTACTTCACGAACAGGGTGGGGTGGTCCGGGATCGGGTGAGCCATCTCTGCGATGTGTTCCCGGTAATTGAGGCCTACACAGAAAATCTTTCCGGGGTTCGGCACGACCGGCCCCAGCTGGTCGGCGGTGAAGGTAACGGTAGGGAGGGAATCCAGCTCCGTGCTGCTGATCGGCGCCTTGTAAGGGAATTCGGCAAGGAGTTTGCCCTCGCCGCCTTCGGCGGAAAAGGAGGTGACGGCGATGGGCTGCCACGCATCCCGGTTGTTGAGGCGGATGGTGGCGAATCTCGTGGTGCTTTGAGTGTGCATGCCTTCCACGATACTGACACGCAGGGGAAAGAGGCCGGATGCGCATGCCTATACTGTGTGGTGTGACTTTGCGAATCTACGACACTGCCGCCCGCCAGCTCCGCGACTTTGAGCCTATCCGTGAAGGCCATGCCTCGATCTATCTGTGCGGAGCGACCGTGCAGTCGATCCCGCACATCGGACATGTGCGTAGCGGAGTTGCTTTTGACATTCTGCGCAACTGGCTAGAGGCCAAGGGGTTGGACGTCGCTTTCGTAAGGAACGTCACCGACATTGACGACAAGATCCTGACCAAGGCCGCGGAGAACAACCGCCCGTGGTGGGAGTGGGCTGCCACGCACGAGCGCGCGTTTAACTGGGCTTATGACCAGTTGGGCGTCACCCCACCTTCCATCGAGCCCCGCGCCACAGGGCACGTGCCGCAGATGATCGAGTACATGCAGCGCATCATCGACAACGGCCACGGCTACGCCGCAGACGGCAACGTGTACGCGCAACCCGCGACGATCGATAACTACGGTTTCCTGTCCGGCCAGAAGCTGGATGAGATGGATCAGGGTGAATCCGCGGGTACCGGCAAGCGCGACCCGCGCGACTTCACCATGTGGAAGGCAGCCAAGCCGGGCGAGCCGGCCTGGGATACTCCGTGGGGCCGTGGCCGCCCGGGTTGGCACATCGAGTGCTCCGCGATGGCCACGACCTACCTGGGCAGTGAGTTCGACATTCACTGCGGTGGGTTGGACCTGCAGTTCCCGCACCACGAGAACGAGGCCGCGCAGGCGACGGCAGCGGGGGATGGGTTCGCGCGCTACTGGATGCACAACGGCTGGGTGACGATGTCCGGTGAGAAGATGTCGAAGTCCCTGGGCAACGTGCTTTCTATCCCGAATGTGCTGAAGCTGGTGCGTCCGGTTGAGCTGCGCTACTACCTGGGCAGCGCGCACTACCGTTCGATGCTGGAGTACTCCGAGGCTGCGCTGGGCGAGGCCGCTGCGGGCTACCGCCGCATCGAGAAGTTCCTGGTGCGCGCCATCGAGTTCGTCACCGGAGAGACCGCCGTGGACCCGCAGGCGCTGCCGGTCGGCGAAGTGCCGGCGCGGTTCGCGGAGAAGATGGATGACGACCTGGCCGTACCGCAGTCGTTGGCCGTGATCCACGATATTGTTCGCGAGGGCAACAAGCTACTGGAGGCTAAGCCCACGGACGAGGTAAAGCAGCAGGTCAAGCAGATCGCCGGACAGGTTCGCGCGATGGCTGCCGTGCTGGGCGTGGATCCGCTGAGCGATACCTGGCTCGAATCCACCAAGGCCGCCGCCGGTGGCTCCGATGTGGCGATGGGAGCCCTGGATGTGCTGGTCAAGGCCGAGCTGGAGCGCCGAGCCGAAGCCCGCGCGGCCAAGGACTGGGCCACCGCCGACGAGGTACGCGACCGCCTGGCCGAGGCCGGCATTGAGGTTACGGATACAGCCGATGGCGCGAAGTGGTCGCTGAAGGGGTAGTTCCATAGACGTACTCGTCGGGCTGTAACTCTGATCCTGGAAGCTCGACCTCGTCGTCATATATTTCTTCGGGTACGAAGTATTCTTCGTCTTTCGACCACATGGGGTTCAGGCCTGGCAAGAACCAAATGGTGGCGGCAGAAACGATGGCAATGATGATGCCGCCCAGTGTTGCGTGCTCCGGCGGGATGTACCAAAAACCGGCCACGATCAGGGCGCCGATGGAGCCGATACATAGGGGGAGGAAGAGGTTCAGATTCAACCTGTTTGCGGTTCTGTATTCGACCCAGTCCTCGCTGGGGAAGCGGCCGCGGGCTTGGGAGCGGATTCGGCGCTGCGTTTTCTGAGAACATACGACGCATGCGATGGCGACTAGTGCCAGCCCGACTCCGGCGATAATAAAGTCGCCGACTACTGCGCCGTATGCCATCACGCCGATCGATACGGTTAGGGCAAAGCGTTCGGTCGCGGAAAGCGGAATTGCCTGGTGGGGGTCTACTTCAGGGTAGAGGTTGGCCAGAGGGGCCGGGGTGTATGCGGTCATCCTTCGTGTCCTTTCTCGGGGGTGAGAGGTGGGGGTGGGAGACGAAGCTAAACACAAGATGCTTCTGTCTCTTAGGCTGACGTCATGATACTTTCAGTTAAGTTGAGCCTTACCTAATTAGGGTAACACTATCCTAAGTTAGTGGTAAATCCTGGGTAGAAGGTAAGGCTGCGTAAGTCTTTTGATGTTTCAGTTCTGAGTAGGATCAGCATGCACCTTTCACTGTTTGGATCACGTCGAGGCTCGGTGCGACGGTCGTTCGGTCGTACATCCACGGCCGTGGCCGCCACCTCCGTACTTGCCTTCGCTCCCGTAGCATTTACCACGGTCGCTACTCCCGTTGCCTCAGCGGCGGGAACCTGTGAATTCAATTGGGGTATCAAGCAGAGCTACCGTGCCTATATCCAAGGCCCTGTTGCTAAAGGCGGATGGGGTGGCGACGGTATCGGCTTTACCGGCGATAAGACCGGCCCGAATGGCACCTTCCAGTTCAGTCCCCAAAAGCCCCAGGTAAACGGCGATACGGTGACCGTTCCGCTAAACGGAGTTCTCCGTTTCAACGGTCACAACTATGGCGGCGATGACCTGCTAGATATGACGCTCTCCGATTGGAAGGTACGCGCAAAAGGAAAAACCGCCGAGATCCTGGTGGACTATGTCTCCTATGAGTCGGACATGGTCGATAAGAGCAAACGGGGAGCCAAAATCACTGGCGACGATGAAGTCATCGCCAAGGTGAACCTGTCTACCCCGGTGAACCCCGGCTCAGGGAGCGTAAACCTTTCTGGTTCTACGACGCTTACTCAAGGTGGCAGTCGGCTGTTTCTCGCTTACAAGGCGGGAACCTCGATGGATCCAACCAGTGGCTCAGTTGCTTTGGACGGCAGCTGTGGATCAGATTCGGGCAGTGGCTCGGGATCGGGCGAAAAGCGCACGCTGACCACGATCGATGGCAACTTCACCGGCTTTAACAAGGAAGCTATGGGAATTCTGTCTGAGACGAACGACACGATGAACGCCCTGACCACTTTCATGGGTAACTCCCAAGCCTTCTTGGACGAGTATGAATCTTTCGTCAATCGCGGGCGCGGTAAGAACGGATCTTCTAGCGGAAGCGACTCCGGAACTAGCTCCACCTCCGGAACGAGCTCCAACTCCAACTCCGGTTCTGGTGGCGGATCGGCCTCTGGTGGAGCATCGCTTGGATCCGGAAACAGTGGTGCGCGAAACGGCGGAACAGGCGGCGGGTCGGCCTCCAGCGGAGGCGGAACAACCCGTGGCGGTGTCGCTGCAGGCGGAGCAGCTGGTGGCGGTGGAGATCTGCACTGCGCGTCGGTCAAGGCAGTCGAAAGCGCCAAGGCATCGTGGGCTCTGAAAGAATCCTTCCAGTCGTACATCACCGGCTCTATCGCTAAGGGCAAGTGGGATTTGAGCGGGGTCGGATACAGCGGTGGCAAGTATCAGTTCACCGGCAACGGTGGCAACGTCGATACATCTTCGCAGCAGGGAACGATTTCCTATGGTGGCGCGATGCAATTCACCGGTCACAACGGAATTCTCGACCTGAACATTGCTAATCCGGAGATCCAGTTCAACGGTGGAACAGGAAGGCTTGTTGCCGATGTTCGTTCTTCAAACATGGAAGGCGAGAAACGAGACTTCGGGCGCACAGTGCTGGGAGACCTGAGCTTTAGTTCCCTTGATGTCTCGGAAAACTCAGTAAGCGGAGAGGCGAGTGTATCGCTGACCCAGGATGGTTCCGTAGCTTTCGCTGAATTCTACGATCCGGGAACCCAGCTAGCGCCGATATCTTTCAGCGCCCAGCTAGGTGGCCAGGGTGACTGCGACGCAGTGGGCGGTACTTCAGCATCTGGATCGAATGCGGGTGGATCGGGCGGTGGTTCTTCTGCCGCGCACAATGCTGCCGCCGCGAAGCTCGCCGGCAATAAGGACGGTTTCGGCAATGGCGTCGACGGCGATTCTTCATCGGCTGGGTACGAAAACGGATCGAGCAAATTCAAGGTTAAGCCTGTTGCGGCTGAGGGCCAGGATGAGAATCCGACTTCTTACCTTCTCGGATTGATCGTAGGAGTCATCGTCGCAGGTGGAAGCATCGGTCGACTGGTTGTAAGTAATCCGTCTTAATCCGCCTACTAGGTGGCAAAACACTGTTCAGTTAGAAAGCACGTTTTAATGTCCATTGTTCCTAATCGAACTGTGCGGTTAGCGTTCCGCACCTGTGTGTTGTTTATCTGCACGGCCAGCCTCGCTGCGTGTGGCGTTAAGGGCGCCTATGAATCCGAAGCTGATGCTGCTCTGCGAAACGACATCAAGAATGCCGCTGATCTGCAGGACCCCCGTAGCTTTGAGGGAGTTTCGGAGGTCAAGGACTTCACGGATGTGGAGCCTGTGACCAAGAATCCATCCCCGAAGCTGCCGGTGGAGCTGACCGACGCAGACGGCCACGATGTCAAGGTTAATAAGCTAGATCGGATTCTGGCTCTAGACCTGTATGGCACTTACACTAAAACCCTTACTGGCCTGGGGCTTGCCGACCGGATTGTAGGCCGCACGGTCTCTTCTACTGAAAACATCTTGGCCGACAGGCCAGTGGTCACTCAGGGTGGGCACAACATCAACGTGGAAGCCGTGTTGTCGTTGGAGCCGGATATCGTCATCGTGGACCACTCCATCGGTCCACGGGACGCTATCGATCAGATTCGTCAGGCGGGCGTGACCACCGTGGTCATGGAACCGACCCGCACGATCGATTCGGTGGCCGAGGACATCACCACGCTCGGTGCTGTCGTGGGGCTCCCGGAGGATGCGGAAAAGCTTGCAGATCGCACAGTCGAGGAAATAGATCTGGATAAAGAGACCATCAAGAAGATGGTGCCCTCTACACCGATGCGGGTGGCATTCCTTTATGCTCGTGGAAATGGTGGAGTGTTCTTTATTATGGGCGAAGGGACCGGAGCCAAAGACCTGATCGAGGGCGTTGGTGCGGTTGACGTGGGGACGGAGAACAACCTTTCCTACATCGAACCAGCCAATGCGGAGTCGCTAGCTAGGTTAAACCCAGATGCGTTCATCATGATGACCGGCGGGTTGGAATCCACCGGAGGGATCGAAGGTCTGCTCAAACGCCCCGGCATAGCCCAAACCACAGCAGGGCAGAAGCGGCGCGTAATCACGATTCCAGATGGTCAATCGCTGGCGTTCGGTCCTATGACTGGGCAAACACTTTTGCGGACAGCGAAGGCGTTATATGACCCACACGGTTAACACGAACGAGTTTCTCCGGGCGCGAACGCGCCGACGGGTAGGGATTTTCGGTGCACTTGTGGTGCTTATGCTTGTTGCTGCGGTGCTATCGATCGTGCTTGGACAGTACTACGTGCCACTGCAGGATTTAGGTTCAATCTTGCTGGGGAAAGACCATCATTCAGGTCTGGCCTCCAGCGTAGTGTGGGATATTCGCTTGCCGCGCATCCTGCTGGGGTTCCTAGTCGGTGCATGCTTGGGTGTGGCTGGAACATTGATGCAGGCGGTGTTTGCCAACCCACTGGCCGAGCCATCGATTATCGGCGTGACCTCGGGAGCCGGGGTTGGTGCGGCGTTGGCAATCGTCTTTAACCTTGCTTTCTTCGGCACGTTCACCGTTCCATTCTTCGCCTTTCTTTCCGCATTGGTTGCCGCTGGCCTGATTTACCAGCTAGCTCGAAGCCAAGGCCGAGTTGTGGTTATCAATCTGGTTCTCACAGGTATCGCGGTTAATGCCGTGTGTGGAGCAATTATCTCCTTCATGGTCTATTTGGCTCCGACCGCCAGTCGGGAAGAGATCATCTTTTGGCAGATGGGATCCCTAAATGGTGCCCAGTGGAAGCACGTTTGGGTGGTTTTGCCGATCACGATGGTTGGAATTGCCGTAGCCCTACGGATGGGTGGGGCACTAGACGTACTTGCTTTGGGTGAGAAAGCCGCTGGTCACACAGGGATCAATGTAAGTCAATTGCGAGTGATTGCGATCATCGCTGCGACCGTACTCACTGCAGGCGCAGTTGCCTTTGCTGGGCTCATCGGCTTCGTAGGGCTGATTATCCCGCACCTATTGCGAACGGTCATGGGGCCGGAGAATTATCTCCTCATCCCTGCTTCTGCGCTTGGCGGGGCGGTCTTGATTGGTCTGGCCGATGTGGCTGCCCGCACATTGATTGAATTCGCAGATTTGCCTATTGGCATCTTCACTGCCCTTGTCGGCGGCCCGACTTTCTTCGTTCTGCTGCGCCGAATGATGCGAAAGGGGATTCATGCATGAGTGCTCACGGTAGCGATGCGACTACAAACAGTATGGCTATTGGCGATAGGGCCATTGAGGTATCTGGCCTTACCGTCGACGTTGGCCCCAAGCGGTTGCTCAGTGACATTAGTTTTGTCGCTCGTGCCGGTGAGGTCACAGGGCTCATTGGGCCGAATGGTGCTGGTAAGTCGACGCTGCTTGCCGCGCTGTCTGGGGATATTAAACCTACTCAGGGTGTGGTTTCCGTCGCCGGATTAGACCCCTCTCGGGCTGATGCAAGGACGATGGCGCGGCGCCGTGCGGTGTTGCTTCAAGATGTCCAAGTCGCGTTTGAGTTTCTTGTTCGAGATGTTGTGGCGATGGGACGGCGACCGTGGCGAGGGACAGTCGATAGCAGTGTGGATGAGCTCATTGTTGACGCTGCTCTGGACGCCACCGGTTCCACTACGTTGGCAGTTCGTGACATCGTCACTCTTTCCGGTGGCGAACGTGCTCGGGTTGCATTGTCCCGGGTATTGGCCCAGCAAACACCGGTGGTGTTGTTAGACGAGCCGACCGCGGCGATGGATATCCGTCATCAGGAACAAGTCTTGAGCTTGATGCAGCAGATCGCTCACAGAGTTGGAACTGCGGTGGTGATTGTGTTGCATGACCTCGATGCAGCTGCGGCGTATTGCGATCACATCGTCTGTCTATCCAATGGGCGAATTGCCGCCGATGGATCGGTTGATTCGGTCTATACCGACGAGATCCTCTCCAGCGTTTATGACTGGCCCATCGAAGTTGTCCGCAGTGCGGATAATGACATCTCTGTCCGTCCGCGGCGAAGGGATCCGCCTGCTGCAGTAGCTCAACTGCTTTCCGCATATCAATCCACCCTCCCATTCACTAGGGCTAAGTCCCTAGGATCCATTCATCAGGAGTAATTCTCATGTCTATTAAGTCAACTCGAAATGCCATGCTCGGCACTATGATGTCCTTCGCCCTGGGCACTGCTGCACTTTCCGTACCCGTTGCATCGGCACAGGAGGGCGCGTCTCAGGCTAAACCTGAATGCAAAACTGTTATCACTGGCGGTACCTTCAACTGGGGATTGAAGGAGAGCTTCCGCAGCTACATCCTGGGGAGAATCGCTCAGGGAAGCTGGGAAACGAAGGGTGAGGTTAAGGAATCTGATCCTGCCAACAAGAAGTCCAAGGACTTCCAATTCCAATTCCAGGTAGACCCAAGTGTATCTAGCATTGAGGTCGATTCCGAGGGCAACGTAACCAAGGCAGAGATCGGCACCAAGCCGTCCGATGTCGTTTTTGAAGGCCATCATGGTGCTTTGTACTCGAACTTCAAGTCCCCTTACATCACGGCCGAGGGGGCTAGTATTCAGGGCGGCGCCAGCTATGAGGGATACTACGTGCCTGGCAAGCACATGACTGAGTATACGCCTGAGGACCGTATCGAAGAGAACAAGGTTTCCGGCAGGGACGTGTTCTCGAAGGGGCACGGAAACTGGAAGGTTGACGGGGACACTGTCACGCTTGATGCAAGCAGCATGACCTACGTTCCTAAGCCAGGAACGGATGGGGACAAGAGCATTGTGGAGGGTGTAGACGTCCTATTCATGGGCATTTACTCGGCGGACTACAAGCCAGAGCTGGATGACATCAATGTTTCTCTGACCACCGAGAAGAAATGTGCAACGCCAGGGGAGCCGAATCCGGATGATGAAGGTGGTTCCGGCCCGGACAACCCGAGCAACCCAGACAACCCGAGCAACCCAGACAACCCGGACAACCCGAGCAACCCAGACAACCCGAGCAACCCAGACAACCCAGACAACCCGAGCAACCCAGACAACCCGGACAACCCGAGCAACCCAGACAACCCGAGCAACCCAGACAACCCGGACAACCCCAGCAACCCGGACAACCCGAGCAACCCAGACAACCCGGATGACCAGGGGCAAGGCCAAGGTTCGCTGGGCAAGTTCGGAAAGGTGTGGAACTACATTCTTGGCACGGTCGGAATCCTAGGCATGCTGGCGATCATTGGCCACGCGATCAACGTGTCTGGCGCTCTCGATGGCATTCACAAGAAGATTGATGAATTCCTACGCCACCACAACTTGCGCTAATAACGAGTTCCCTTTTCTCGTTCAGCGACAAATTCCAGATTCCACGCGGATCTTGAAACTCTTTCGAAAGGAATAACGTGATGGCTTCGACCTCCACACTTTCAAACACAAGCTTTAACACAGCCGAGCCGATCTCTCAGGCACTGCGCAATGCCACTGCGGAGGCGCACGGGCGCGCAGAAGGATCCGAGTTCATGAGCACCCTTTTCAAAGGCGAGCTTGACGCTCAAGCGGTGTATGCGCTTTCGGGACAACTCTGGTTTGTCTACAGCGCTCTAGAGAACGCTGTAGAAAGAGTCTCCGGCACTCCCATCGGGTCGGCTATTGCCGATCCGCGCCTACAACGTTGCGCTGCGTTGGAACACGATCTGACGTATTGCCTCGGCTCCGATTGGCGCGAACAACTTGAACTACTGCCCGCCACCCGGCGGTATGTAGATCGCCTCGACTCTTTCGGAGAACAAGACGTTGTACGAGTGATCGCTCATCACTATGTCCGCTACCTCGGGGATATTTCCGGCGGTCAGGTCATCGCTGTACGTGTAGCAGACCTCTACAATGTCGCTCCTGAGGCATTGAAGTTCTATGACTTCTCCGCCATCGGCAAGATCCCTCCTTACCGAACCAATTATCGCCAGCGCCTCGATAACCTGCCTCTCACCGCAAGGCAGCGCACTGAACTGATCGGGGAAGCTAACACCGCTTTTGGTATGAACTCCGCGTTGTTCGCAGATCTATACAGAGTCTGCGCGTGAACCTATCTTTTTGTTTTCCATCCCTCGAAAGGAGACACTTATGTCCCGATTCACATCCCGCCATTGTGCGGCCAGTGTCCTGGTGAGTTCTGTCGTTTTAAGCGGCATGGCGGTTCCTGTAGCACAGGCAGAGGAAGTGTCCGCCCCAGTGTTAGGAGACGGTGCTTTTGCCTGGCCGATCAAAACCTCTTTCCTTAAGCATGTGCAGGGGCCGATCGCCAGGGGAACCGTCATCGGCGATGGAGGCGCGGAGTTTAAGGGAAACCAGTTTGTGTTCCCAGTAAATACCCAAGAAACAAAGCTGGACCCGCAGGGGAATGGCACGATTGCCCTGGATGGCAGCGCACATGTGACCGCATACAAAGGTCTTGGTAAGAACGGCGGGCCAGCTTTGGATGTCTCTTACTTCGACTTGAAGTTGAATGTCACAGGTCAGGCGGTATCGCTTATTGGGGACTACTCCCTTTCCGGTAACACGGCGAACGATCCTACGCAGCTAGACAAGCGCGGCGACGATGAAGTAATCGTGACCTTCCTCCTGGAAGCCCCGATTGATCCGGGTAAGGATCTCGTTGCCCAGAACCGTCCCACAACGGCCGGTATCGGATTGCAGAGATCTCTACTCCGCTACAATGAGGGCGAGCAGCTGGAGGGCGCGGACGTTGACCTGCTGCTGGACTATGACGATGGCAAGCAGATAGAAGATGTAACCCCGCAGGAACTGCAGGGAAGCGCAAGTGGGTTCTCCGGTTCTTCTAGTGGCAGTTCCAAAAGCTCGTCCCTTGGCATCGCGGCCGGTGTGATCGCCGCCATTGTGGCAGTGATTGGGGTGGGGGCACTGGCCTTCGGGCCCGTGGATTGGCGAGGAGTTTTGAAGAACTTCGGCATCACTGCCTAGAAGGAAAGCATCGTACCACCCCATCTGCGAAGAACTATTGCTCGTTTCAGCTGCTGCCGGCAAGATTGGTAATGGAAGCAACAAATTCACAGCAGGTGGGGTGCTTTGCTGTCCACGTTCTCGTGAGCCTGGTTCCAGTTTTGCGTGCCGGGAAGTAACATACACAAACGCACGTAGTCGACCAGGTAAGAGGGGCAATCACAGTGGCGGGCAACACCCAGCGCAGCGGAGGCGTGCGCAAGAAGAACAAGAAGGGCGCAACCAAGGGCTCCGGCGGTCAGGGGCGCCGCAGCCTGCGTGGTAAGGGGGCCACGCCGAAGGCGGAGGACCGCGTCTATCACGCCGCCTACAAGCGCAAGCAGGCCGCCAAGCGCCGGGCCTCTGGCGCACACGACCGCTTCGCAAAGGACGATAACCAGGTGGAGCTGGTGGTCGGCCGCAACCCGGTGATCGAGTGCCTACACGCCAAGGTTCCCGCCACCGCGCTGTACGTTGCAGAGGGCACCAAGAATGACGAGCGCCTCGCCGAGGCCGTCCACACCTGCGCCGACCGCGGTATCTCCGTGCTGGAGGTTTCCCGTGCCGAGCTGGACCGTATGACGGGCAACGGAATGCACCAGGGCATTGGCCTGCAGATCCCGCCGTTCCAGTACACGCAGGTTGAGGACCTGATCGAGCGGACCGCCTCCGCACCCCAGCCCGGCCTAGTCGTCGCGCTGGATAACATCACTGACCCGCGTAATCTCGGTGCGGTCATCCGCTCCGTCGCTGCATTCGGGGGTCACGGTGTGATCATCCCGGAGCGCCGCAGCGCCTCCGTTACCGCCGTCGCTTGGCGCACCTCCGCGGGCACGGCCGCCCGCCTGCCGGTCGCGAAGGCCACTAACATGGTGCGCTCTCTGAAGCAGTTCCAGCAGGCTGGTTACCAGGTCGTGGGCCTGGATGCTGGTGGCGACCACACCCTCGACACCTACGACGGCACCACCCCGACCGTCATCGTCGTCGGCTCTGAGGGCAAGGGTCTGTCCCGCCTGGTGGCGGACACCTGCGACACGATCATGTCGATCCCGATGGCCAAGTGGGTCGAGTCCCTTAATGCGTCGGTCGCTGCGGGCGTGGTGCTCAGCGAGTTCGCCCGTCAGCGTCGCGCTGTTAAGTGACGCCCCTTCGTCCCAGCCGTAGCCAATCCCAGTTCTAGTCGAGCGCTAGTCCTCGTCGAACATTTCCTCCTGCTTATCCCACTGGACTTGCGCCCAGGCTTCCCGCAGCTCGGGTTGTGGGTCGTAGATGGTTTCCTCGCCGGTGGGGAAGTGGGCGTCGAAAACCTGGGTGGCGAAGCCCAGCGAATAGGGATCAAAACCTGGGTCGTGAGAGTGCACGAACTGCCTCCACCGCGACTGCATGGCGACGGTGGTGGCGCGCATCTCGTCGCGGCCGCCGAGTAGCACGGCAATGCGGCCTTTGTCCTGGTCGTAGCGCTGGAAGAGGATTGGCAGATCCAGGGCGTGCATCGCGCCCATGCCGGAATAGCGCAGGAACGGGGTGGTGGTGTCCAGGCGGTAGACCCACGCCCGGTCGCTCGGGTGATTCTGCGCTAGGTACCAGGAGGGGCCGGTGAACAGCGCGTCGCCGAAGAAGCGCCCCTTCAACTTGCGGGACTTCGGGCCACCATAGTGTTGCTCCAGGATGTTGGTGGCGTGGGCGGCGGAGCCGGAAATCGCGTGGGCGAACGTGCGCGTGCGCGTGTACTGCATGGAGCTACGCTTCGGCTCCAGGTGCATCATGTCGTACTCGTTGCGGTTCGTGCCGATCAGCAGTGGCACGTCCATCATCGCGCCGGGGGAAAGCGGGTGCTCCGGCAACAGGTCGCCGTCGATAACCGGAGCGAACGGGCCGGCCTTGGAGATCGGGTTGTCTGCGTGGAAACGCACCATCTCGTCCGAGAGACGGCCGAGGATTGCGTGCTCGGCGGTCAGCAGGTCTTCGGTGGCGGCTGCAAGCTCCTCGTCGCTGAGTTCCGGCGGTGCCTGGCGAACCGGGGTGCGCTGATCCAGCGGCAGGGACTCTTCCGCGCGCATGCGATGCAGCCAGCGGGCGGCGAAGTCCGTCCAATACTTCGCATTCGCGCGGGTGTGGACGATCATCGGGGCGGGGGACTGTGCGATGGCCGCGCTGAACAGCCCCGCTGCGGACGGGGTGGCCAGCAGGCCGGTGACCATGGAGCCACCGCTGGATTCGCCCATGATGGTTATGCGGTCCGGGTCGCCGCCGAAGGCGCGGGCGTTGTCGTGGATCCAACGCAGGGCCGTCAGTAGGTCGGAGTGGCCTGGGTTGGTATCCATGTCGTCTGGCGTGTGAGTGCCCTCGCCCAGGGCCAGCTGGCCGAAGATGCCCACGCGGTAGTTCACCGCCACGTACACACAGTCGACGGCCTGGGCGAAGTACTCGCCGGACAGCAGGGGTTTGTTCGCAGAGCCGTGGATGTTTGACCCGCCGTGGAAGTAGACCACGACCGGGCGGTTGGCCTCCGGGTCGATGGCTGGCGCATCGGTGCCAGCGGAGTGCGCGGGGCGGGGGACGACGACGTTCAGCCACAGGCAGTCCTCGGTGCCTTCCCAGTTGCCCGCTGACTTACGCGCCGGGCGGTACTGGGAACACGCGTCACCGGAGGTAGCGGCGTTGAACACGCCCTCCCACGGCGCGATGGGTTCAGCGCGGCGGAAGCGGCGGGCGCCGATGGGTTTTTCGGCGTAGGGGATTCCACGGAAGGCGGTTACCCCGGTTTCCGCATGGCCCTTGACCAGGCCGGTGGTGGTGGGGACGATCCAGGGGTTGGTGGGTTGTGGATTGGCTGTCGTCTCGGTAATCACAAGTGCTACCTTAACGAGCCAACCGACGGCTGTCCCTCTTCCGGGGGAGGTGGCTATATTTTTATCTGCTTTACGCGCCCGGTCGCTCTATGCGTGGTGGGCGTGCCCAGCTGCCTCGTTGCTGGTCTGCTTAGACATTGATTCGCCGGTCGCGGAGTACT
The DNA here is from genome assembly GCF_027570165.1 of Corynebacterium macclintockiae. NCBI lineage: Bacteria > Bacillati > Actinomycetota > Actinomycetes > Mycobacteriales > Corynebacteriaceae > Corynebacterium > Corynebacterium macclintockiae. The sequence goes on along the minus strand of NZ_JAKMUV010000004.1, from coordinate 10,584 downwards.
CCCGCGCCCGCACCGCATCCGCCTGGACGTGCCGGGAACGCATCCAGGCGATCCCGCGGCAGACCAGGTAGATCACGAAGCTCAAGGTGGTCACGAACACCGACACAGGCAGCCCCGGCGCCAGCGATGCCACCAGTCCGCCGACCGCCGACACCACGGAGAATGTCCCCGACAGCACCACGGCCAGCACCGGGTTGCTGGTCACCTTCACCGCCGCCGCGCCCGGCGTAATCAGCAGTGCGATCAGCAGCAGGGCGCCGACGATCTGCACTCCCTGGCTGGCCACCACGCCGATCAGCGCGGCGAACACCAGCGCCAACACACGCACTTTCACGCCTGACGCTGCGGCCAGCACCAGATCCACCGTGGCGAACAGCAGTGGCCGCCATAGCAGCGCCATCGTCGCCACTACCAGCGCAGCCAGCACCGCCAGGATGCCCAGCGAGGCAGAGCTCACGCCCACGATCTGGCCGGTCAGCAGGCTAAACGCCGCCGACGACCTACCGGGGTACAGGTAGATAAACAGTACGGAAAGGCCCATGCCGAAGCTCAAGACCACCGCCACGATGGCGTCCTGCTCCCTTTGCCCCAGCGCCGTCAGCGCCACGGCGGCCAGCACTGCGCCGATCAGCGCACCCCAGCTCACACTAAAGCCGAACAGCAACGCGGCCGCAGCGCCCATCAGGGCCAGCTCGCCGGTGGAGTGCGCGGCGAAGCTCATCTTCCGCATCACGATCAGTGGCGCAATCGCGCCGGAGACAATGCCCAGCAGCAGCGCCGCCAGCAGCGCGTGCTGTACGAAGTCCACCGAGAGTAGCGCGAGGGTGTCCTCCCACCAGTCGCCGGTGTGGAATTGGCTGCTCATACGACCACCAGCTTTCCGTCTACGTTCACAACCTGCACGTCCGTCCGGTATAGACGGGAGAGTGTCTCGCTGTTCATGACCTCCGCGACCGTGCCAATCGTGTGGCCGTGTGGCGCGAGGTACAGCACCCGGTCGGTCACGTTAAGGATCGGGTTGATGCCGTGGGTGACGAACACGATCGCAGTGTTGTGTTCCCGCCGCCTGCGATCCAGCAGCTCCACGGTCTGCTTCTGCGCGCGTAGATCCAGGGAAAGCAGCGGCTCGTCACACAGCAGCAGCTCCGGGTCCTGCGCCATCGCCTGCGCCTGCCGGATTAGCTGTTGCTGCCCACCGGACAGCTCGCCGACCCGCCGATTGGCTAGGCCGGTCGCGCCTACCTCTTCCAGCGCCGCGTCGACCTGTGCTTTCTTTGGTCGTCTGTTCTTTATGACGCCCGCTGCGAGAGCGAGGCCAACCAGATCTCTTGCGCGCAACGGGATGGATTGTTCAAACATCCTTTGCTGTGGGATGTAGCCCAGCTTGTCCGTTACGTCGATGCTGCCGCGGCTGAGTTTGCGGGTGCCGAGGGCAGCGTTCAGAAGGGTGGACTTGCCCACCCCGTTGGGACCCAAAATAGCCAAAAACTCCCCCGGCGCGACCTCGAGGTCGAGGTCGCGCCAGAGGGGTTCGACTGCCGCGTTGCGGAGAGCGAGAACCATTACTTGGTTGCGTCCTCCAGCTGCTTGATCAGGGCGTCGGCGTACTCGAAGTAGTCCTGGCCCTCATCAGGGGTTTCGTTGACGTTGACGACCTTGATGCCCGCCTCCTTGGCGGCCTCGGTCAGCTGGGAAGCTGCCGGGGTTTCCGACTGCTCGTTGGTGATGAGGATGTCGGCCTTCTTGTCCTTGATCAGCTGGCGGGTCGCGGCCAGGTCAGCGGCGGAAGGCTCGGACTCGCTGTTCACCGCGTGGGCGAAGCCCTCCGGGGTGATGTCCTTCAGGTTGGAATCCTCGATCAGCTCGGCGGCGACCGATTCGGTGAGGATGACGTTCTTGCCCTTCAGCTTCTCCACGCGCTGCTTCAGCTCGTCGGTCTTCTTGGTGACGTCGTCGTCGGACTCGGGGATGTCAGAGTTCAGCTTGTGCAGCTCGGCGGAGAGCTTCTTTTCGAACTCGGAAACCACGTCCAGGTCGAACCAAACGTGCGGGTTGGTGGCGTCGTGGCCGTGATCGTGCCCCTCGTGGCCGTGATCGTGCCCCTCGGCCAGCGGCTGCGCCGTCACCAGCGGGGTGCCCTCTTCCACGTTGTCGGTCAGCCAGTTATCGTAGCCCGCGCCGTTGGCGACTACGATGTCCGCGTCTTTGACCGCCGCGATGTCGCGGGCGGTGGCCTCGTACTCGTGCGGGTCGTCGTCCTTGCTGCTGAGGATGGTGGTCACCTCAACGTCATCGCGCCCCTCGGTGATGTCTTTGGCAATGCTGCCCCAGATGGATGTAGAGGCGACCAGCTTGATCTTGTCGCCATCCGCGGCGGAATCTCCGGATCCGCCCGCGCAGGCGGTTACGCCCAGCGCCAGCGTTGCGATACTCAAAACTGCTCCGAAATTGGCAACCATTTTCTTCATTCTTCCGAGGCTAATGGGCACGAAAAAGCTCGTCAACATTAATCTTGAGCCAGATACGGGGATCTGGGCAGTGCCGGGGGGAGGGGGCGTCAACCCCCAAGAAAGAAGGGCTGAGGGCTACCCTTAGAAGAATGAATAGACCAGCACGGCGCGGCACCTTGGCCTCCATCGCGGCCGAACTGGGCGTTTCGCGCACCACAGTTTCGAACGCATACAACCGCCCGGATCAGCTTTCGCCCGAGTTGCGGGACAAGATCCTGCACGTCGCGGCGAAACTCGGCTACCCCGGGCCAGACCCGATGGCGCGTTCGCTGCGCACGCGCCGAGCGGGGGCGATCGGCGTGCTGCTGACCGAGGAGCTGCCGTACGCGTTCGAAGATCAGGCGTCGCTGGAGTTCGTCTCTGGCGTGTCGGTGAGCTGTGGGGCGATGGATGCCTCCATGCTGTTGATCCCCGCGGGCGTGGACGATAACCCCAGCGCCGATCGCCCCGCACAGCTGGTGAACCAGGCCAGCGTCGACGGCTTCATCGTCTACTCGGTGGCGGGCGACGACCCGTACCTCGCCGCCGTGCGTAACCGCGGACTGCCGACCGTGGTGTGTGACCAACCCGCCGGCGCCGGCGATCCTTTCGTGGGAATTGACGACCGCGAGGCCATCAAGCCCGCCATCCGCACCCTCGTCGACGCAGGTCACAAGCGCATCGGCGTGCTGTGCATCCGCCTGGATCGCACGCCGAACAACGGGCCTGTGTCCGCCGAACGCATCGAGGGCGCGCACATGCACGTGCAGCGCTCGCGACTGCTGGGAATCCTGGACGTGCTGGAGGAAGCCGGGATCGAGCAAGCCCCCATCGTCGAACGGCACATCAACAACCCCCAGACCGCCTTCGACGCCGCCCAGGAGTTACTTTCCACCCACCCGGAGCTCACCGCCGTTGCCTGCACCACCGACTCGCAGGCGCTCGGTGTGGTGCGTTACGCAGCGGAGCAGGGAATCGACGTGCCAGGTCAGCTCTCTGTGACGGGGTTCGACGGTATTCCCGAAGCTATTGACGCCCACATCACCACCGTCCGCCAACCCAGCAAAGACAAGGGCCTGGAGAGCGGCAACATGCTCGCTGAACTCATCGAGCAGCGGTTGAATGACAACCCGGCCAAGCCCGCGCACCGGGCGGAGACGCCCACCGTGCTGCTGGAAACTGAGCTAATCCGCGGAACGTCCGTCGCGCCGCCGCAGTAGATCCTGCAGGAAGTCCCGGACATCCTCCGGGGTATCCAAACGGTGGGTAGCGGAGGTCTCCCCGCCGCCGACGCGGATGCCGATGTCTGGGGTATTCGCAGCGGGTGCTACGAGGTGGGGGTCGGTGGCTCCAACGGCTGGTGCCATGTCGGAGGAGTAGTGCAGCGTAGAGAGCGCCGTCTCGTCCGTCGTATCGTCCCCGGCGAAGAGCACCCGCAGCTCCCGGCCGTGTTCGCGCGCGTAGGCGCGACGGAAGTCCTCAATATAGGAGCCCTTGGTGGTCTTATCCACCGCGACCTCCAGGATGTCCTTACCCCACGTCACCTGGGACAGATCGCTGGTGGTGGCGACGTCCGCCAAGCGCTGGTTCAGCCGCCCGGCCAGTTCCTTGTTCGGCACCAAGCGGGTATGCAGCCCCACCGCCAGGGGCTTGATTTCCACCCACGCGCCATCGTGTTCGGTGGCGATCTCCTCCGCATGGGCTCGCAGTTCGTTAAGCCAGGCCCGCTGAACTGGGCTCAATTCCGTCGCGCCGCCGTCGGCAGGTTCCGCGCCGTGGCTGCCGACCAGGCGCACCGGCCCGTGCGTGGGCAGCATCGTAGCCTTCGACAGCTGTTCCAGATTGCGCCCCGAAATCACCATCGCCACAGTGTTAGGCAGCTGCGCCAGCCCCTCCAGGGCCTCTATCGCGCCGGGGACGGCGTGCACTCCCTCTGGCTCGTCCGAAAAGTGTGCTAGGGTGCCGTCAAAATCCATCGCTACCAGTAAGTCTGGGGTGGCGGCGAGGCCGGAGAGGTCGGCGTCCGAAAGAAAAGGCAGCAACGAACCATCCATGGCTTAGCCCTCCTTCGGACCGCTAATGAACTCGACCGCAGGGACGGACTGCCAATCCTGCTTGTCCTTCGGCGCGGACTGCTGCAGTTTCAGCGAGTTTTCGGCGGGGCGGGTGTAGGTGAGGTCCTGGTCGTTGAGGACGGCCTTCAAACGGTCGGCCGTATCCTCGTCGCCGGGCAGGCACTGGGCGCCGTCGATGCGGGAGCTGGAAAAGCCGCTGATACGCATGCCCTCGTCCTTCCACTCCACGTTGCCGGTCATGTGCATGCAGCCACTGGTGCCGTTCAGCGAATCCTCGCCGAAAATCAGGAAGCTACGGCCCTGCTGGGAATCCGGCAGCACGCCACCGCGAGCCTGCGTGTCGTAGATGGCGGAGATCTGCCACTGGGAACTGCCGAGGGGTGCTTCCGTGTCCGAACAGGAAGTCAGGCCGGCCAGGGCGGTGGCGCTGAGAGCCAGCGCGAGGACGGTAGCGCGGCGGGGAGTGCTGGTGGTACGGCGCATTATTCGACCTCCCGAAGTTGCTGCAGGAAGGCATTGGCCCAACGGTTCACATCGTGTTCCTGCAGGTGATCCCACATCTGGCGCATGCGACGAACCTTGTTGACCGGGTCGTCCTCGATGGCCAGCTGCAGAGCATCGGCGATCGATTCCACGTCGTGCGGGTTGCATAGGTACGCCTGCACCAGCTGGGTGGCCGCGCCTGCGAATTCCGAGAGCACCAGCGCGCCCGAACCGTCCGAGTGGCAAGCCACATACTCCTTGGCCACCAGGTTCATACCGTCCTTCAAAGGGGTAATCAGCATGACGTCCGCCGCGGCGTATAGTGCCACGATTTGCTCGAAGGGCAGGCCGGAGTGCAGGTAGTGGATCAGCGAGCGCCCCAGGCTGCCGTGGTTGCCGTTGATGCGGGAGACAATGGCCTCCACCTGCTGGCGGGTGCGCTGGTAATCATCCAGGCGTTCGCGCGACGGGGTGGCGACCTGCACCATAGCTACGTCTTCCGGGGTCAGCCGGCCGGAGTCCAACAGGAACTCAATGGCCTCTAGTCGGTGCTGGATGCCCTTGGTGTAGTCCAGCCGATCCACGCCTGCGATCAGCACCTTCGGGTTACCTAGACGGGCGCGCAGGTCACTAGCCTGGGCCAGCACTGTTGGCTGGTTCGCTTGGGCGTTGACCTTGGCAGAGTCAATAGAAATGGGGAACACGCCGACCTTGACCTGCCGTCCCGATTCCAGGGCGACGGTACCGACCACGTGCGCGCCCTCGGGCAGCCGGGCGCCGCGCAGGTAGTTCGCAGATTCGGAATCGTCCATGATCTGCACCGAGTAATCCATCGCCCGCAGCGCTTCCATAAAGTTCCGCGCGGAATCCTGCGTGTGAAAGCCCACCACGTCCGCGCCCAACGTGCCCTCCAGCACCTGGCGGCGCCACGGCAGTTGACGGAAAAGCTCCGGAGCGGGGAAGGGGATGTGCAGGAAGAAACCGATGCAGACATCGTCGCGCAGATCGCGCAGCTGGCCGGGAACCAGGTGCAATTGGTAGTCCTGCACCCACACGGTCGCATACTTGGCCGCGACGTCCGCCGCTGCCTGGGCGAAGCGCTGGTTGACTTGCTGGTAACGCTCCCACCAGCGCTTATCGTAGGTGGGATGCACGATCAGGTCGTGGTACAGGGGCCACAGGGTGGCGTTGGAAAAGCCCTCGTAAAACTGCGCGAAATCCTGCGCATCCAGGTTCACCGGAACCATGTGGATGCCGGCGTCCTCCGGTGCGGGCATGTCCTCGGCTGCGACCTCATCCGTCGCCCCTGGCCAGCCGATCCACGCGCCACGATTCGATTCCAACACCGGCTTCAGCGCTGTGACTAGCCCGCCCGGGGAAGGTACCCAAGTGACCTCCCCGGTGGAGCCATCGACGTTGCGGTCGACGGGAAGGCGATTGGCAACAACCAGAAAATCGGACTGCATGTGTATCACCCGTGTCGGTGCAGGTAGGCGGTTTAATCGCTAGCCTTGGTAGCCTTCTTTGCCGCCTTTTTAGTGGTCTTCTTGGCCGCCTTCTTGGTCGTTTTCTTGGCTGCCTTCTTAGCGGCCTTCTTCGTCGTCTTCTTTGCCGTCGACTTCTTGGTGCTCTTCTTCGCCGACTTCTTGGCAGCCTTCTTGGTGGTCTTGCGGGTGGACTTCTTTGCTTCCTGCTCAGCTTCCTCCAGCTCAGCGACCACTCGGCGGTGGATCAGTCCTTCCGGCTCCACGCCCAGCATGCACATCAGCGTCGCGGCATCGAGGAAGTCCTCGGAGTAGGTCGCGACGATGCGCTGCGCTGCCTGCGCGGTTTCTGCTTCCACCGCATGCAGGGATTCATTGTTGGCGGAACGGTTGTCGGTGACCTTCGGAGGCACGAGCCTGACCCCATTTCTACACAGTCGACGTACGGAACTTAAGTCTCAACTTTAGATATTTTACGCGATTTACTGTTCGCCCGTTCCTGCCGGGTGGTCTTCTTGTTGCTGTAGCTCGCTTTCGGACGCCCGCATCTTGCTATCCAACTGCCACATACTCTTCGACACGTTCCTTCTGCGCCTACGCCAGTGCAGGGGCTGGCGAACTCGGCCGTCGGTACCCATCCGAGGCTTCGGCTGGGACGAACGGCGCGAACCCACGTGGGGGCGTCGTAGTTGCTTGTAACGGTGCAGGATCCGCGGGCGACGAATACGGCGTGCAATCCACTCGCCGAGTACCACGCCGGCGGCCAGAGCGGTGGCGGTGGTGAGAGCAAGACCAAGGTTGGACATGCCGATGACGAACTGATCGTTCAGCACCGAGCTCATGCCACGGTATAGCGCCAGACCCGGCAGGAAGGGGGTAATGCCCGCAGCGGCCGTGATCTGCGGTGGGATCATGTAACGACGGGAGAGCAGACCACCGGCGAGGCCGACGACGAGGGCGGCCAGAGAAACACCGAAGGTGCCAGGCCAGTTCAGCAGATTCGTTACGCCGAACAGGGCGACAGAGGCGATCAGGGCGGTCAGGCTGGCGACCACCGTGGCGCGCCGCTCGCAGAAACAGGCGCTACAGAAGAAACCGGTAGCGACAGCGCCGGAGATGATCTGGACCGTGACGGACCCCAACACACCGGAGGTGTGCGAGGTATCCAACGGTGGCAGCGTGATGCCCATAACGGCCATGGTTTGAATACCCGCCGCGATGCCGGTGATGATGCCGCCGGTCTGTAGCAAGGTCTCGTAGAAGCGCGCCGCAGAGGTCACCGGGGCGCCAGTGATGCCGTCTTGCAGCGCCTGCACCAGCGTCAACCCCGCCAGCAACGCGACGATTGAGGAACCGATAATCAGCGAGGGCGGAAGGTAGAAATCTATTCGATCGGCAATCGAATAGGTCACTGCCGCCGGGATCACTGCAGCGAAGCCGCCAAGGACGTTCTGGAAGAACAACGGCAGAGACTTCGAGGCCAACCAGGCGTTGGCGAACATCGTGAAGATCGTGGTGATACCCGCAACCACCGCCACGGCCCAACCACCGCCGAGAAGCAGCGCAACGGCGGCGGCGAACCCGCCCCAGCTCGCCAGAGCGTAGCGGTTGCGATAGGGCAGCAGGGAAGTCTCAATGTCGAAGAGGATCTTCTGCGCCATCTCTAGCGGGGTGGCGCCCGCGACGATCGAACGGATCAGCCGGTCGACCTCCGTGATTCGGGAGAAGTCGGTTGATAGCTGCCGCACGACGCGGAACATATTTGTCGGCGGCGTGTTTTCGTTGAAGCGCGAGTAGATGTGGATCGTGTTCAACGTGATGTCGACGTGCGTGTTGTTCAGGCCGTAGGCGCTCATAACGCTTCGGATCTGGGCCTTCGTATCCGAGTTGCTAGTGCCCGCGGTGAGGAGTTGGTCGCCGATACGGCTGGCGAGGTCCATCACTGCGTGGATCTTTACAGGGTCGGAAAGATCCACCGGCGCCAAAGGGGATGGCGGCGGTGCTAGGCGGATAGCATCGATTGTCGCTCTGTTGCCGGAAAACAGCAGGTCAGAGCTCTTCCTCAATGCTCTCGACATGAAACTAGGCACTCCCACACCGTACATCGGGGTAAAGGGGTTTTCACAAGTACCCGTTCCCCCAGGTGGGATGGGGCAGCAGGGGCGAGTTTTACTGTTCGGAGGTGCGGCTTGCTAGGCTGGGAAAGTCCATTGTCCGCGGTGGCCCTATGAGACCCTAGAAGGCGCTAGAAGGCGCTAGAAAACTCTAGAAGGCTCTAGGGGTACGCGGGTAGAAAAGTGGGCAAGTGCTGGAGTGGCGCAATCGGTAGCGCAACGGTCTTGTAAACCGTAGGTTGCGAGTTCAAGTCTCGTCTCCAGCTCATCTAGCCCCGGTGCGATTAATCATCGCGCTGCTGGTGCTGGAACTGCCGGCGTAGTTTAGTGGTAGAACATCAGCTTCCCAAGCTGAGAGTGCGAGTTCGATTCTCGTCGCCGGCTCCACTTAGACGTCGGATTTGATAAGTACCCTTTTGCGTTAGCGAGTATCGCTTAGGGGGGTGTGAAAAATCGCTTGCGTTAGCGGGTTTGGGTTTTGCGTTAGCGGGTATCTTGTTTGCCCTAGTAAAATGCGTATTCAGGGTTTAACGCGCTAACGAAGCGTTAAACCTAAGGCCGTTTCACGAGGAGGTGTGTGGTGAGATCGTATGCGTCCGGCGATGAACTAGCCGCAGAGATTACTAAGCGTGGCGAACTTTTTATCGGCGAGTTCGTAGGCGTTCCTGGCGATGGTTGGGACCGGCTGGTTGACGGTGTTGACCGCACGCCCCGGCAGATGATCGCCTACCAGCTTGGCTGGATGGAATTACTGCTCGGCTGGGAACGTGACGAACAAGCCGGTCTTGACGTGGTGACTCCGGCACCTGGTTTTAAGTGGAATCAACTGGGCGGATTGTATGAATCGTTCTACCAACGCTGGGAGCAGGTATCTACTGAGGATTTGATCGACAGGTTCAAGATCCTGCTTGGTGAGATAGTCAAAATGGTGGGCGGTCTAACCGAATCAGAATTGTTTAGTTCGGGTCAGCGTGCGTGGGCTTCTTCCACCCCGTCGGCGTGGCCGGTGTGGAAATGGGTGCATATCAACACCGTCGCGCCATTTACGACGTTTCGCACCAAAATCAGGAAGTGGAAGAAACTGGCAGCCTGCTAGCAATAGGCACGGTGATTTCAGTGCCGATTCTGAAGACGAACTGGATCTCGTTGGCTCCGATAACGGCATGGTCGATAAGTGCTGTCCACTGGGATGGTTGAAAATGCTGGATGGGCTTGTCGGCCAACTGGGTGTAGGCGGTTTTGATCGCAGTGGCCTTGGCACTCTTGGCAGCAATCTCGGCCTCGATGGCTTGTTTGCGGCCCAGGGTTTTCTGGTATCGCGCTTCTAGCTGGGTGTAGCGGGCGAGGTATTGGTCCTGGTCTTGCGCTACCCGCTGATTTTCTGCAACCAATGATTCAATCTCGCTGGCAAGAGCGCGGATTTTCTCGTCTAGGCGCTTGGACTCCGCTTCGAGCTGGTCTGTATTAAACATGGCGTCGATGACCTGTGGTAGGTGGCTTTGTCCGCGATATTGTTCAGCCAGCTGGTTTAGCGCGGCGAGGAACGCGGTCTGGATTTGCTCATCACGCAAGGTAGCGGTCTGGCAGGGACGGGGATGGTCGTATTTTTGGTTGCACCGCCAGATCGTGTGCTTGTATTTAGTGTTGGATGCCCAGGTTTTGCGTCCGTACCAGGATCCGCAATCTGCGCATTTGAGTCGGCTGGCAAATAGGCCGATTTTGGAGCTGTTGGTTGCGTGGCGGGTGGCCAACTCGTATTGAACCTGATCCCAGACGGGCGCATCAATAATCGGCTCGTGGTTTCCGGTGACGTAGTATTGCGGGACTTCGCCCTCGTTTACTTCGATTCGTTTGGTTAGGAAGTCAGCGGTGAACGTTTTCTGGAGCAGGGCGTCGCCTTTATATTTCTCATTGGTCAAGATGGAGCGCACGGTTGAGG
>NZ_JAKMUV010000035.1:0-437 GCF_027570165.1 Corynebacterium macclintockiae | reverse complement strand
CGGTTGTGGCTGACTGACATCAGTGTTTTCGCTACTAACCAAGGTCGCGTGTACCTGTCTGCCATCATCGACTGTTTTGACGGCAAGGTCGTGGCAGCAAAAACAAGTGTTCATCCCACCATGGAGTTAGCAGAAGAAACTTTGTACGCAGCAATCGCAACCGAAAAGCCGGCAATGGATGGATCCTTGGTGATTCACTCAGACCGCGGAGCACATTATCGAGGCAGCAGCTGGCGAAGCATGACCGAGAAGTTCGGAATACTTCGCTCTATGTCGAAGAAAGGCTGTAGCCCCGACAATGCAGCATGTGAGGGGTTCTTCGGCCGAATGAAAAACGAAATGTACTACGGCAGAACCTGGCAGAACCCCCAAGAGCTCAAAGAAGCAATCGCGACATACATCGAGTTCTACAACAATCACCGAATCAAGATCAGCCT
>NZ_JAKMUV010000034.1:0-484 GCF_027570165.1 Corynebacterium macclintockiae | reverse complement strand
AGACATCACCCAACAAACCGACTACAACGGCATCGTCACCACCAACACCACCAGCCCCGACGGACTCGTCACTGAGTTGACTACACCAGCGGGAACAACCACCACTACTCGTAACCAGTTGGGACTGACCACCAGCATTGATGATGCGTCCGGCACCACACTGTTTGACTACGATCCCTTCGGCCGCCTGACCAGCATCACTAACCCGGCTGCCACCATCACCTACACCCGCGATACCTACGGCCGAGCCATCGCTGAAACCACCCGCCTGGCCAGTGGCGAAGAAACCCGCCACACTATCGATCTCTCCGCCACGGGCATGGTCACCGGCGAACACCTCACCCTACCTGTTGCTGGCACCATCACCACCGGCTACGGGCGTAACGCAGCCGGTGAGATCACCAGCAGCACCATCACCCAACACACCACCCCCACCGACGGTTCAGCCCTGCGCTTGCCTACCGATGACGCCCCTACTGGTCGC
>NZ_JAKMUV010000033.1:0-508 GCF_027570165.1 Corynebacterium macclintockiae | reverse complement strand
GTGATGTCTAGCGACATTTTGGACACGGAGTCCAGGATGTTTTTGGACGGGATGTCTAGTGGCTTTTTGGACGTTTGCGGCGGTGGAATAGCCGGATGGCTATTCCATTGCATAAGCGTAGAAAGGTCGCAGATTTCGATCCCGTTCGTGACGGCAAGACGGTCACACAGTTTTGCAAAGAATTGGGAATCTCGCGGCAGACGTACCACAACATCAAAAGCCGGATAGCGCAGAAGGGTCGCGCAGGCATTGTGCCGGATTCGACTGCCCCGAAGAATCCGGTTAAGAAATTCCACGAGGCCGACAAAATCGCAGTCGTCCACGCCAGGCAGGAGTTGATGGAGCAAGGCTTGGATTATGGGCCTTGGTCGATCTACTACTTCTTGTTCGACACAGTAGGTCCAGATTCCACACCGTCGCGTTCTACAATCGCCTCGTGGCTTCATGAGCTGGGATTCGTTGATGCCAACGCCCGCAAACGGCCACGCAGCTCCTATAAGCGCTTCGC
>NZ_JAKMUV010000032.1:0-765 GCF_027570165.1 Corynebacterium macclintockiae | reverse complement strand
CTGCTTGCCGAGCTGACTTACACCACCAACACCCGCGGCCACCGCGCCACCACCGCCATCGACAACCTGGTACGCACCATCGACATCGATACCCGTGGGCGCATCACCGGTGACCACACCAACCTATTGGATTCGGCAACACCTGGCGGGCTAGCCCCTGTTGCTGGTCGTGACTTCACCTGGCAAGCCGACTCCACCCTCACCACCATCACCGACCAACTCCGTGGCACCACCAGCTTCACCGTCGACGCTATCGGCCGTGCTACCAGTGCAACCCGCACACCACAACCAACCAATACCAACCCCAGCAACCCCAGTAACCAGGGCACCACCTCACCACACACCCCGACACACACTCCTGCACGAGCAGGCACTCCAGCACCATCAGGCAATGCCACCGGTGGGGTTTCCGCCCAGGAAAATTACTCCTTCACCCCGGCAGGTGTGCTGGCCTCTACCGCTGACGGGGTCATCGACTACCACAACACCCTGCCAGTCAAAGTCGGCCGGACTACCTACACCTACGACGCTGCAGGCCGCATCACCCGCACCGTGACCAAACGCCTGGGTAAGAAACCGTTGGTGCATCACTTCTACTACGCCACCGGTGAACAACCCATCGGCTTTAGCTCAAGTGATGCTCCCGGAGTTGGCTACCGCTACACCTACGATGGTCTCGGCCGACGTGTAGCCAAAGACACGATCAACACCACCACCGGAGAAGTTATCCACCGTGACGTGTTCACCCACACCGGTAACCAACTA
>NZ_JAKMUV010000031.1:0-937 GCF_027570165.1 Corynebacterium macclintockiae | reverse complement strand
AGAACGTCGCATCAACCCGGGCCTGGGACCACGTGGCGGCAGGGGTAGCCGGAGTCTGGGTGGCGCCATTGGTGCTACTGGTGGTTAGTGCGATCTGGCCGTGTGTCTCACCAGTGGCAGGGTCAGTAGTCCACACGTATCCTTCACCCACACGTGTCGGATCGGTGGTGTCGATGGTGGTGGTGACGGCTGCTAGTTGGTTACCGGTGTGGGTGAACATGTCACGGTGGGTAACTTCTCCGGTGGTGGTGTTGATGGTGTCTTTGGCTACGCGTCGGCCGAGACCATCGTAGGTGTAGCGGTAGCCGGTGTTTGGTTCATCGGAGGAGGTAAAGCCGATGGGTTGTTCACCGGTGGCGTAGTAAAAGTGATGCACCAACGGTTTCTTACCCAGGCGTTTGGTCACGGTGCGGGTGATACGCCCTGCAGCGTCGTAGGTGTAGGTAGTCCGGCCGACTTTGACCGGCAGGGTGTTGTGGTAGTCGATGACCCTGTCAGTGGTAGAGGCCAGCACACCTGCCGGGGTGAAGGAATAGTTCTCCTGGGCGGACACCCCACCGGTGGCATTGCCTGATTGTGCTGGAGTGCCTGCTCGTGCAGGAGTGCGTGGTGTGGTGGTGTCGCGGTTGGTGTGGTTGCTGGGGTTGGTGTTGGGGGTGCGGGTCGCACTGGTAGCACGGCCGATAGCGTCGACGGTGAAACGGGTGGTGCCGCGGAGTTGGTCGGTGATGGCGGTGAGGGTGGAGTCTGCTCGCCAGGTGAAGACACGACCAGCAACAGGGGCTAGCCCGCCAGGTGTTGCCGAATCCAACAGGTTGGTGTGATCACCGGTGATGCGTCCACGCGTGTCGATGTCAATGGTGCGTACCAGGTTGTCGATGGCGGTGGTGGCGCGGTGGCCGCGGGTGTTGGTGGTGTAGGTCAGCTCGGCAAGCAA
>NZ_JAKMUV010000030.1:0-1049 GCF_027570165.1 Corynebacterium macclintockiae | reverse complement strand
GAGAGTGTCTGATGGTTTGTGTGTGGGTACCTAACCTGCATGAGGAGATGGACCAGAATGACTACTGTGGCACGACGAGATCCGGCTGATAAGGCCAAAATTGATGCGATTGAAAAGAAGCTGCTTGCTAACCCTGAAATCGCGAAGCTGATTGATGACCTAGGCACGTCTACAACGGATGCCAATGACCTAGTTCGCGGCATGTTGCAGGCCTCGATTACCAGGGGACTCAACGCTGAAATGGATGCCCACCTGGGCTACGAGTCTGGCGACAGGAGCGCTAAAGCTGCTGCTGGGACAGACAATTACCGCAACGGATCGTATCCAAAGACCGTGGATTCTAACTACGGGCCAGTGACCGTTGATGTCCCGAGAGATCGGGCTGGAACATTCTTGCCGACTATGGTTCCTAAAGGTTCTAGGCGCTTGACTGATGTCGATGACATGATCGTCAGCTTGTACGCCGGTGGGATGACAATTAGGGACATCCAGCACCATATGGCAACTGCGATGCGGGTTGATATTTCCCATGAGACGATTTCCGCAGTCACCGATGCCGTCCTCGATGAGGTCATGATCTGGCAAAACCGCCAGCTAGACGAGTTCTACCCGGTCATTTTCCTGGATGCGTTGCGCATTAAAGTCCGCGACGGTGGCCGAGTAGTCAACAAGTCCGCGTACATGGCAATCGGCGTGGACCTGGACGGCATCAAGCACATTTTGGGATTGTGGATCGCCAAAGAAGAAGGCGCTTCATTTTGGGCGCAGGTATGCGCCAATCTTTCCAATCGTGGGGTCAAAGACGTCTTTATCGTCTGCTGTGACGGGCTTAAAGGCCTACCAGAAGCAGTCGAGGCAACTTGGCCGAACTCGATGGTGCAAACCTGTATCGTGCACCTGATTCGTGCAGCTAACCGATGGGTAGCCTACGGGGATCGCCGGGGCGTATCAGCCGCGTTGAAAAAGATTTACACCGCTGCGGACGAGTCCACAGCTAAGGCTGCCTTAGACGAATTTGAAGCCTCTGAATTGGGAGAAAAGTATCCACG